>JAFGJS010000021.1 GCA_016928995.1 Candidatus Sumerlaeota bacterium
GAGGACAATCGCCCCTACCCGAAAAATTTGTCTCTGCTTGCTGCGCCGATCATGTGAACGTGATACAAACGATCAAAATCCCGCCTGACTCTGGATCGTACTGCGGGCATCCTGCCCGCAGCTGTGGGCAAGATGCCCACAGTACGAACAGCTGAAAGCCCACAATTTTCGGACAAACCGTCCGTCCCGCAAACCCATTCGCAATTTCCGGACACTCCACTAAACCAAATCGCGGCAAGATACCAACTGATTTTTACGTTTAAATATCCGCATCCGCTCTGTTGCGTCAAGGTTTTTTTATTTTCATCGGTTTTTATCAGGAATGGGCACAGCGATGATTGAGTATTGCGCATCAGGTTTCGTTGTGGACAAAATTCTTGCACTGATTGCTTGACGCAGTTGGCGGTTTGGGGGGCATAATGAGCGCCGTCATTGAAAACGCCTGCTGAAGTGGACAAAATGAGTCATTCAAAATCAAACCGGGCAGCCTGAATTCTATGCCGCATGCATCCAACAGAACTCCGCTGATCTTATACTTCCTGGCTGCGACGGGGATTCTGTTTTTTGCGGTCTTGATCGGCAATCAGGCGGATCTGGATTTGTGGGGGCGGATGGCGGCTGGAGCGCTGATCGCGCAAAATGGAAAATTCCCATATCACGACGTGTTCTCCTACACCGCGCCGGACGCAGTCTGGATCGATCATGAATGGGGATCAGGATTCATCTTTTATCACGTCCTGCGGGCGGCAGGCGGCGCCGGATTGCAGCTGTTGAAGCTCTTGCTGCTGCTGGCCGTCCTCACGATTGTTTTCTGCAATGAAATCATACAAAACACTGGCGAATCAGATAAGTCAGAAGATCAGCGGCACGTTCGATTATTGCTGTTCGCCGTTGTACTGATCCTGCTGCTGCCGCCGTTGATCGCGCACAGCTGGCTGACGATCCGCTGCCAGTTATTCTCGTATTTATGCTACGCGCTGACACTGCTTGCGCTTGAAGCCTTCAGGCTGCGCAAGCGCGGCGGGCGTGGCGCGATCTGGCTGCTCTGCGCGTTGTATCTCTTTTGGATCAATGTCCACGGCGGCTTTGCTTATGGTTTTGCCGCGATTTTCTTCTACGTTGTCTGGATGCTGTTCAGCGGCCGTCGCCGCGACGCTGTGGAACTGCTGCTCGTCGCGCTGGCCTGTTTGGCCGTCACGCTGATCAATCCCTACGGAATTCGCTTCCACCGCCATATCATCTGGTCATGGGCGCTGCCGCGCGAAAATATCGCCGAATGGAAAACGGTCTTCGTCCATTCTGGATGGATATTTGGAGCGCTCTACAGCGCCTGCTTGCTGGGCTGGTGCAGTTTGAGCGTTTACGCCTGGAGCAAGAATCGCAGGCAATTCCCCGGCGCGGGCATGATGATCCTCGCCACTGGAATCGAAGGACTGCTGCACGTCAAGATGCTCCCCCTGTTTGCGATCACCGCCGCCATGCTCGGACCTGGCCTTGCGGATGCCATGCAATCGCCGCCATTGGCCAGAGCGTTGCGCTCGAAGCGCTTCGCGGATTGCCTGCGCATCTACTTTCCGGTTTTGCTGCTCCTGCTAACGATCCCCCTGTGCGCGCAACAGCTGCTTGCGCCGGGACCGGCGTTCACTACCCGCGCACCAAATCAAGATCCGCAAAGCAACATGGTGATTTATCCAGTCGATGCGGTGCAATTTCTTCAAATGCATGACATTCAGGGCAACCTCTGGTGCCCGTTCGATTGGGGCGAGTTTTTATTATGGACGTTGTATCCGCGGATGCGCATCAGCATTGACGGGCGCTACGAAGAGCTCTATCCGCATGAAGTTTTCGATGACGCTTATGCATTTTATTACGGCGAACAAAACCTGCAAATCGCGCTGAAATATCCCACAACGCACATCATCATTCCGGCGCGGATGGACCCGTTGATTGACAAAATGCGCGAACTCGAAGAGTGGAGGCTGATCTATCGCGATCCGACCGCGCTGATCTATGCGCGCGGCAACGGCAGTGAGCTGATGGAGAATCGTAAACTGCAACCATCTGTCGCGCTGGACGATTTGGCCGGGGATTTAAATCGATTCCGAAGCCACCCAGATTAACTCAAGCGAATACAGCGCATAACGACACATTGGGGCGACTATATGACTACCGCAACCCAAAGGTCATTTGCACCTCCTGCAATCATCGCCAAAAACGGTTGAATGTTCCGAATCGAGCAGGTAAACCATCGCCTGCTTTCGCAAAAAAAATCGTCCATAGTTTGACCAGGAGTTACACCCGACATGCCCATCAGCAAAGGTTCGCTTTCCTGCCGCCTGTATCGCGCGCAGGATGATCTGCCTCCCGATTATGAGGAGCGTTTTCCACGGCAATTACGCCGCCATTGGTTTCACGAGATCGATTCACGTCGCGGCGAGGATCGTTCAACCGGCTGGGTGAATCTGCGGCATCTCCTCGACACGGAGCCGAACTGGGACGAAATGTGCCTTTATCCGTGGCTGCTGCTGGGGTTGCGGCGCGACCGCAAGTCGCTGAATCCCGCGCTGTTGCGCGCTCGCATCGAACTGAAAATCGAGGAAATCTGCAAGGAAAAGTCCGTCGAGCGAATTGGCAAGCAGGAGCGCAAGGCCGTCACGGAGCAGGTCAAGATGGACATGCTTGTCGAGCAAACGCCATCCACGCAAATTATCGAAGCTGCCTGGAATCTGCAATCGGGCTTGGTCGTGTTCGGAGCGGCGAGCGAAAACGCCGGACTGATTTTCTCGGATCTCTTCACCGAAACGTTCCAGGTGGAACTCTGGCCGATGCTCCCCTTCACGCTGGCTGAAAAATGGACCGAGGGGCAAGGCAAGCCGGAATTGCTCGAACTGCTCCGCCCTACGATCTTTTCCAGTCTCTACGATCAACTGGCTCAGGAAGCCGTGACGCAAAATGCGGATTTGCTGCATGAGGAATAATCGACACACAGTCGCAATACGGAATGCGGTTGATTAAGGGATGGTAGCGCCATGGGGATTTGAACCCCAGTTTCCGCCGTGAGAGGGCGGCGTCCTGGACCGGGCTAGACGATGGCGCCGAATGAAAATTTCATGCAAAAGGGAAACGAAACCTAGCTCGTGGGCCGTCCCCTGTCAACTGGAAAAAACTCTATTCTCTTAAGACGCCATTATTTATCGAAAAAGCGTCTTCAGCCATATAGATATTTCAAAAAACACATTTTCGCACAGAGCCACGGAGCACGCAGAGAGGCTATGCTCATAATATTTCCCAGCACATATAGTGCTTTCTCTGTGTCCTCTGTGCACTCTGTGGTGATTTTATCAGTTCATACCGATCTTACCGAGCATGTCCTGCAACGCGCGCGCGGAGTTTTGCAGGCCGGTTTTTTCCTTCGGCCAAAGCTCGATCTCTTCGTGCGACAGCACGCCATTGCGGCCAATGACCGTCGGCACGCTCAGGCAGACGTTGCGAATGCCATACGCCCCTTGCTGCAACGACGAAACCGGCAGCAGCGTCCGCGAATTGAGCGCGATGGCATGAATCACCTCGCGCATCGCCACGCCCACGGCCCAGCCCGCGCCGCCTTTTTTCTTGATCACTTCGGCGCCGCTGGTTCGCGCCCGTTCCGCCAATTGCATCATTAAACCCGGATTCAGCGCCTTGACGCCGGACAACGGCAGGCCGTTCACTGACGCGCTGGACCAAATCGGCACCATCGAATCGCCATGCTCGCCCAGCATCAGCGCCTTCACTTGCGCCGGCGCCAGTTGCAGCGCTGCTGCAATCATCGATGAAAAACGGCTGGTATCCAGCATCGTGCCCAGACCGATCACCTGCCGCCACGGCAGATCAAGCCGCCGCACGGCCGCCTGCGTGAGCACGTCCACGGGATTCGACACGACGAACACGATGGCCTCGCGCTTCATCCCGGCCGACGCGATGCTGTCCAGAATCTGGTTGAACAGCGCCATGTTGCGGTTGATCAGATCGAGCCGCGATTCATCCGGCTTGCGGCGCAGCCCTGCCGTGATGACGAAAATATCGCTGTCCTTGCCGCGAGCATAATCTCCAGTGTAGATCCGCTGATCCGCGCACATCGCCGCTCCGTGCAGCAAATCCAGCGCCTCGCCTTCCGCCGCGTCCTGATTCGCGTCCAGAATCTGAATCTCGCTCACAATGCCGCCGCACTGCAAGGCAAACGCCGCGCAAGCCCCCACGCGCCCGCCGCCGCCGATGATGGTCACTTTCATTATAGAAACTCCCGCCAAAATTTCTTAATCCTAATCCTAATCTTAATCCTAATCGAACCATCAAACTTCCTTAATGCTTCCGCCATTTCGAATTGCTCTTAATCAGACCGATCAGCATCGCCACAATACTGGATAAGTATTCTTTGCCTTGTTTTGCTTGCTCTCGATCGATTAATTGTTTCAGCGCCATCACATCCAAACATGCCGCGCATTCTAAAGCGGAGCCACGCGCAATGTCAAAAAAAACGTCGACGATCATTCGATGTGAACTTTCCATTTCCTTCTGCGATGTTGAGAGCGATAGAAATCGACGCCCGATCAATTTGGTTAATCACCGTATTTGTCTTGGAATGCTTCTCAAGAATTGGCGTCAGCCATTCTATAAATTGAATGGCTGTTTGATAAACCTGCAATTTTTCGTGGTCGAATGCTGTCGCCATTCTGTGTTTTATTCTCAATTTTGAATAAGATTAAGATTTGGATTAGGATTAAGATTAGGACGAAAAAATTTATCCTTGATTCGTTCGCTTCATAATCTCATCCGTGATGCGCTTCACGACCTCCTCGGCTTGCGGGCTGTAATCCACGTGGCCGTCGGGCAGTTCCTCGCCGCAGCGCGTGGCCACGCAGGTCACGCCCGGACGCCAATCGGCGTCCATCCGGCCGAGTTCCGCTTCCTTCAGATCGAAACGCGGATCGGGAATCTCCAGGCCCTTCTTCAGATTCAGCAGATCGCGCATCTGGCTGCCGGTGAATTTCTCCGGCGTCTTGCCCAGCTGCGTTGTCACCATGATCGTGCGGCAATACGCCTCCAGGATTTCCATCTTGAAGTATGCGTCTTCCACCGACAGATGGCTCCACGCAACCACGCCGTGATTCGCCATCAGGATCGTGTTATGCTCCGGCGCCAGCTGCGCCACGTTCAGCGCCATGTTTTTCGTTCCCGGCGTTTCGTACGCCGCAATCGGCACCTCGCCGATGAACACCTCGAACTCCGGCAGCATCTTATTCGGCGGTTTGACGCCAGACACCGCGAACGCCGTGGCATACGGCGGATGGCAATGCGCCACGGCCATTGCGCGCGGCACAGCCTTCATCACTTCAAGGTGCATCAGAATTTCGCTTGTGCGGCGCTTGCGCCCGGCCAACTGATCGCCTTCCAGATTCACCAGGCAAAGGTCTTCGGGCTGCATGAAGCCCTTCGAGACCAAGGTCGGCGTGCATAGCGCGATGTCCGGCTTCACGCGAATCGAGATATTCCCCCCGTTGCCGTCCACATACTCGCGATTCCACATCCGCCGTCCGATATCTACGATCGCTTTTTTCAGTTCCAACAGCTCCGGCGAATTCAGATAGGCTTCCAGCACTTCCTTCGGTGAATCCGCCGTTACATTGTCGAACCGTGACGCGCCGCCTGTCGTTTTCACGCCACCGACCGATTCGCGCCGCGACTCGGTCAATTTCGCCCGGCCTTCCAGCCCGAGCAGATCCCGCGCCGAAGGCGTCAGAATCGCGTCCGGCGGCAGTTCCGTCACGCCGCCGTTTTTCAGCATCGCCTCAACATCCCGCGCTGTAATCACTTTTTTCATCGTATCTTTCTCACTTCGCTAATTCGATTCGATCCATAATCGCCACATTGATCGCGTCCACCGGCGTCCGTTCTTCAAAGGGCGCCGCCGCCTCGCGGCCTTCGACGTAGCCGATGATCTGCCCCGTCCACGCGCCCATCGCGTCATACACCACCGGACTGAAGGCGTTGCTCATTTTCTCCGGATGCGGATCGCCGTCCATCGACTCCCGCATCAGTTTCAGCGACATCGGCGACACGATCACATAGCGTCCGCCTTTGAGCGAAGGAACCGCTTTGTTCAGCGTCACCCGGCCGATCACTCTTCCTAGTTTCATGCCTGCGCCTCCTGGTCGTCTACAATGCCAATGATCGTGTTGCGCGCCGGACTTTTTGGATCGCCGACCAGTTCCTGCGCGTATCGCCCGTCCGTTGAAACCATCACGCGCTGTCCCGCTGCCGCGCCGTGCGGATCAATCGCCACAACCGGCACGTCCTCCGGTTCGCCATCCTTGCTGATCGGCTGGCAGACCAGCAGCCGCCAGCCTTTCAGGCTCGGATGCTTCACCGTCGAGATCACGCTGCCTTCCACGCGGCACAGCAACATTTGCTTTATTCCTTAACAGAAAATATTCACCACAGAGGGCACAGAGAACACAGAAATTTTTTGAGAGAAACCAAAAAAAACTTCAAGTTTTCAAATCCGATAAATCCTGTTCATCCTGTCAAGAAAAAATCAGTTCTCTGTGATCCTCTGTGCGCTCTCTGGTTTAATGATCCCTAGTATATTCTCAAGTTGTCCACCATCACGCAACGGCGTGTGCGGGTGAATGTGCGCGGATTCGTCACGCCTTCGCCTGTCGGCGTCGCCACGGTGTAGCTCAGGTAGCCCTCGCCGCCCAATCCCAGACCGGCCATGCACGGACCGTTCTTGACGAAGATCGTCGTGTCCATCGCGCGCGCCATCTTGGTCATGTAATTCACATTGTGCGTATGAATCATCGAGGTGTGTCTGAAGTTGTGCTCCGCCTGCAGCGAATACTCAATCGCCTGATCCACGTCGCGCACGCGCACGATCGGCAGGAACGGCGTCATTTGCTCTTCCTGCACAAAGGCATGTTGCAGATTAGTCTCACCGAACAGCAGCTGAATCCCGCTGGAGACATTCACACCCGCGGCTTTTGCCAGTTGCGCCGCGTCCATGCCGACGAATTTCTTGTTCAGCGTCGCATGAGCGCATCCCACGCCCTCGCCTTCTTTGAAGGTGAATACTTCTTTGGTCAGCTTGTCGATCTGCGCGGCGTTCAAGCGCACCGCGCCGTTTTTCTCCATCGCGGCCATCAATGCGTCCGCCATGCTGTCCACCACGAACACTTCTTTCTCGCCGGTGCAGAGCAGATTGTTGTCGTAGCTCGCGCCGAGGATAATCTTCTGCGCCGCCAGCGTGGGGCAGGCGTCCTCCGCCACAACCACCGGCGGATTGCCTGGTCCGGCGCAGATCGCGCGCTTGCCGGTCTTCATCGCCGCGGCCACCACGCCCGGTCCGCCGGTGACGCAAATCAGGCGCGTCAGGGCATGCGTGCAAATGCCGGTGAACGACTCGACGGTCGGTGTTTCGATCATGCAGACAAGATTGGCGATGCCGGTCTCGCGTTCGATGGCATCGTTGTAAGCGTTCACCGCGACCTTCGCACATTGCGTCGCGCTCGGATGGGTGTTGAATACCACGGCGTTGCCCGCCGCGACCATGTTGATCACATTGCCGCTCAACGTCGGGATCGAATGCGTGGAAGGCGTCACAGCCGCGATCACTCCGAACGGCGTGTATTCTTCCAGGGTGATGCCATGATCGCCGCTGCGGCCATCGGGACGCAGCCACTCAACGCCCGGAACAAGTTTCACGATTTGCAATTTCTCGATCTTATGATCCAGCCGCCCGATCTTGGTTTCATCTAATTCGATGCGGCCCCATTCCTCGGCGTTTTGCGTGCTTAGAGTCTTGACGATGTCCACGACTTTTTTACGCGCAGCCAGACCCGCTTCCCGCAATTTCAGATGCGCCTGATGCGCCGCTTCGCAAGCTTTGGCTGGATCGGCGAACACGCCTTTGTTGCCGCCGCGCACGATCATACTCGGCGCCGGTTTTGCCGCCGGAGACGGCGCTGCGACTTCCTGCCGCGAGCGCTTCGGCGTCACGACGCTCGTGCCGCCGCCGAGTTGCGACATGACTTGCTCCACAATATCCCGTATCATTGCGTCATTCATAATGCGTCGCTCCTAAACCGCCGCTTAATCCCGCGCGTTGAAAATCTGCTTGCCCAGCACATCCACGCAATCCACGATGCCGATGATCACCGCATCTACCGGCGCGTTTTTCAGGTGCGGCGCCAGACGCGAAGAACTCCCCTGGCAAAACAGCACCATCTCGCCCTCGCCCGCGCCTACGCTATCCACGGCGACAATTGTGTTCTTGCCGCGTTTGAACTTTGTCGGATCTTCGTCATCGATCAGCATGGGACGCACGAGCAACAGTTTGGCGCCTTTGATCGCCTCTTGCTTTTTCGTCGCCACAACCTGGCCTTCAATCAATGCCAAATACATCGTCCGGCCTCCAGGACTTGAATTTCACCATCCGGCGGATTGCTTACTTGCCGCCCGCCTTCGCCGATTTCTTCGGCAGCACCTTGTCCACATCGTTATGCGGACGCGCGATCACATGCACGCTCACCACTGTGCCGCCGATCGCTTTGACGGCTTCCGCTCCTGCGTCCACCGCCGCCTTGCAGGCCGCCACGTCGCCCAGCACCGTCGCCGTCACCAGCGCGCTGCCGACTTGCTTCATCGGACCGGCCAGCGTCACGTTCGCCGCCTTCAGCATCGCGTCCGTGCCCTCAACCAGGGCCACCAAACTTTTTGTCTCCAGCAAACCTATCGCCTGTTGCGCCATCGTTTGACTCTCCTTCGCATCATTGTGCTATTTTGCATTATTCGTCGTTTTCGAAAATAAAATCGGATTTTAACCGGTTGCTTCCAGTTTCCTTTTCACCTCGCGCGCGATCACCAATTCCTCGTTCGTGTGAATCACCATCACCTTGACCGGCGAGTCCTCCGCGCTGATCACTGCATCCTGTTCCCAGCGATCCTGCGCGGCCTTTTCCGCGTCCAGGCGAATGCCGAGATTTTCCAGCTTCGCGCAGACCTCGCGGCGCAGGGCGCCGTCGTTTTCGCCGATCCCGGCCGTGAACGCCAGCGCGTCGATGCCGTTGAGCTCCAGATAGAACCAGCCGACGTAGCGGCGAATCTCCGCGACCAGCACGTCCAGCGCGATCCGCGCGCGTTGATTGCCCTGCTCCGCCGCCTCGCGAAGGTCGCGCACGTCGTTCGACACGCCCGACATGCCCAGCAATCCCGACTCCTTGGTCATGATCCGTTCGGCCTCATCCAGCGAAAGGCCCGTTTCGCGCATCAGGTACGGCAGCGCGCAGGGATCAAGATCGCCGACCCGGTTGTTGTGCGGCAACCCAGACTGAGGCGTCATGCCGAAACTATTGCCGATCGCCACGCCGTTGCGAATACCGGTCACCGAGGAACTCCCGCCCAAATGGCAGGAGATGACGCGCAGATCGGGTCCAGCCACCGGCGATGTTCCGCCATCCCGATAGAGCCGCTGCGCGCGCTGCGCCACATCCTCGCGTCCCAGTAATTCCGCTGAGCGCTCGGCGATGTACTTATGGCTCGCGCCGTGAAAACCGAAGCGCCTCACGCCGCGCTCGCGCCATTCCTCCGGCACGGCAAAGCGCGTGTTCGCCTCGGGAATCCACTGGTAAAACGCCGTCTCAAACAGCCCGACCAGCGGCGCGCCCGGCGCCTTTTCGCGAAACATCCGCACGCCGTTGATGTACGGCGGATTGTGCGCCGGCGCGATCGGACTGAACGCCTCCATCGCCGCCAGCACGGATTCCGTCATTTCCACGCAACCCGAAACGCCCTGTGCGACCACGGGCTTGAAGCCCACCGCGGCCAGTTCGTCCAAGCCGGACAAATGTCCCTCGTCAATCAGCGATCGCAAGCATTCGTCCACCGCCGCCGCGTAGTCCGTGATCCGCTCCTGTCCGCCGCGAGCCACGAGCCGCTCCTGCCCGCCATCCATCGCATACAGGCTGTGCTTCATCGAAGTGGAACCGAGATTGGCGACGAGTATTTTCATAGAACCAGTTTCTTTATTCCTGCATGTTAACCTGTCAGACCAGTCGGACTCGTCCAGCCAATCCTGAACACTAAACTCTAAACTCTTCCCGCTATGCTTTCACCAATTCCAGCGGAGTGTCCGCGCGCAAATCGCATGCGTTCCCTTCGTCGGTGTCCAGGTGCATCTCCAGCCGCAAACCCTCGCTCACGCGCACCAGGATGCCGTTGAACGTCACGGGGCACTCGCCGCGCACGCGCAACGACATCTTGTCGCCGTTCTGCACGCCATAGAACGCCGCGTCCGCCGGCGACATGTGCACATGCCGCTTCGCCCGGATCACGCCCTCGCGCATTTCGAAAAAGCCCTTCGGCCCCATCAGCATGCCGCCCGGCGTGCCCTGGATGTTGCCCGAAAGCCGCACGGGGATATCGAAACCCAGCGCAATCGCGTCGGAATAGGCCAACTCCACCTGGTTGATGTCGCGGCAAGGCCCCAGGATGCGCAGATTGCTGATCACCCGGCTGCGCGGACCGATCAACGTCACGGTTTCCTTCGCCGCGAAATAGCCCTGCTGGTAAAGCCATTTGGCGGGGGTGAGATGATGCCCCGCGCCAAACAAAGCCTCGACCGCCTCCTGCGTCAGATGGCAATGCCGCGCGCTGACGTTCACCACCAGCGAATTCGGCGCGCCCGCCGCCTTGGGCAGGGGCAGCCCCATGCGCTCGTACACCGCCTGGCGCACTAAATGCTCAACTTCCGCCCGATGCAGACCTGCCAAACTCATGGGCCTCGTCCTTTATTCAAGTAATCCGGCAGGAGCCACGCTCCCGTCCGCCATGCCGCACATGACTACTTCAAGTACGGTCCCAGCTCGCCCAGCTCTTCATGCGGACGCGGAATCACGTGCACCGCGATCACCTCGCCGACCTGCGCCGCAGCCTGCGCTCCCGCGTCCGTTGCCGCCTTGCAGGCCGCCACATCGCCGCGGAAAAACGCCGTCACCATGCCCGATCCGGTTTTCTCCCAGCCGACTATGCGCACGTCCGCCGCCTTCAGCGCGGCGTCCGACGCCTCCATCAGGGCGCAAATGCCCTTGGTCTCAATCATTCCGATGGCCTCGTTCATAGCCATAGTTCCATCCTCCAAAGATTCAAACTCGAATTCGTTGTAGAAAAGTCCGGGGATTAATCCCCGGACTGCGGCGGTTCTCCCGCCGCCCTTCGCCGGAATTGACGATTATTTTTTGAATGCGGCCAGCAGATCCTCATGCGGGCGCGCGATCATATGCGACGCGACCAGTTCGCCGACGCGCGCGGCGGCATCGGCGCCGGCGTCCACCGCCGCCTTTACGCTGCCCACGTCTCCCTGCACCAGCACGGTGATAAATCCGCCGCCGATGGGAATCGTCTGAATCAGTTCTACATTTGCCGCTTTCACCATGGCATCGCTGGCTTCCACGCTGCCGGTGAATCCTTTGGTTTCCACCATTCCGATGGCTGCGCTCATTTTGTCTTTGCCTCCGTTCACTTAAAAAAGCGTTTTATCCGTACTCTTCATCGTTTTGGCAACACATAACTCGTGCATACTACCCATTGTCAAGAAGAAAATAAAAATAAATGCAGATAAACGAAGATATTCTCAATTTAAGCGGATATAGATTTGTGCGTTAAAGCCAATTTCCTGAGCGATTTTTCAAATTTCTTGCCATATGGATCATCATTATCTGCGTTAATCTTTAAAGTTCTTGACTTTTTATATCAGTCCAATTCATGATTATCAATGAAATTAAACAAATGAGGCCTTTTATATGATCGCTGTTGAGCGCCAGCAACGCATTTATGAATATGTTGAACAGCACCGGTCGGCGAAAGTGTCGGAATTAGCGGAACTGATGAGTGTCACTGAAGAAACCATCCGCCGCGATCTGGATGAACTGACCCTTCAAGGCCGGCTGCAACGGCGGCATGGCGGCGCGATGGCTGTCGATCCAGTGCACTACGACCTTTCCTTCGATGACCGCAAGGTGCTGCTGGTGGCGGAAAAACAGATGATCGCCCAACACGCGCTGAGCTACATCAACGAAGGCGACACCTTGTTTCTCGACGCAAGTTCGACCGTCCTGCAATTGGCGAAAATCCTGCCTGATATGCGCCTGACCGTGATCACAAACTGCTATTATTTGATTCAGGAACTGGCCGGAAAACCGAAAATCCGCATCGTCAGTTCCGGCGGCAATCTGGACGTCACCTCGATGTCCTTCCTCGGCCCCTCGGCGGAAAAAACGCTCCAGAACTACTTTGTGGACAAACTCTTCATCTCCTGCCGGGGATTGGATCTGTCGCGCGGAGCGTCCGACGCCATTGAATTGCAATCCTCCCTCAAATCCATCATGATGCACAACGCTGAAGAGCATTATCTCTTGCTGGACCATACCAAGTTTGACAAGAAATCCCTGGCGGTCTTCGCCAGCGTGCAGCAATTCGACCGGATCATCACGGACAGCGCAATCAAACAATCGATTCGGCAAAGCTACCGGACGCACGAACTGCCGTTGGAGA
This sequence comes from Candidatus Sumerlaeota bacterium, assembly GCA_016928995.1. Classification (GTDB taxonomy): domain Bacteria; phylum Sumerlaeota; class Sumerlaeia; order JAFGJS01; family JAFGJS01; genus JAFGJS01. Next base: position 12,586 of record JAFGJS010000021.1, read on the forward strand.
TCGCCGGCTAGCATCGCGCCCCCCTGATGCCGTCGCCCTTGACTTGATCACGACCCGCTGATAACATCGCCAGACAACATTGAACAAAACTAGCATAATCACGTCGGGAGGTTTGGGCATGTACGATGATGATCAATTCCATCCTTCGATCCTTCAGTGGCTCGCGATTTTGATGTTTGCAGGCATCTGCGGCGCGCTCGCTTTTCATCGCATGGATGCGGACCAATGGTATATCTATTACGGCGCCGGTTTCGCGGCGGGAGGAGTCATTGCCGGTTTGCTAGGCGGATGGTGCGGCTATCGTCTTGGCGGCCGCAACGCCTTCGCCGGAGTGATCTTCACCTTCCTCACCCTGTTCGGATGCTTCCTCGCCTACATCGCCATGGTGAATCGCCTCGATCATTACGTCGAGGATCAAAAAATCATCGGTCAGCTCGGTGAACAGGTCCACGCCTTGTGTCAACAAAAGGCCTCCATTGCAAACACAAAAAAAATCCGCGACCTCCGAGTGGAGCGAGTGCAGCTCGCCATGAAGTGGGAGGATAAGAACGAACGGCATCATTCCGAAGCGAGTCTGGTTTACTATACACAAATGGCGGAAAAAGTCATCGCCATACTGAGAGCGCACGCTAAAATAGCAAAGGTTTTCAAGCATCGATCGCCATTAAATCCAGCTTCATTGGATGAAGACATCGCCGCTTTCGATCAATATGTAGCGGCCATGGAGGATTATATCGATTTCCTCGAATCTACCGATCAGTTTTATCGAGATCACTTGCGCAAATCCGGTGTTGACGAAGCCTGGATCGACAAACGGCTGAAACTTATGTGTAGGCACGTGCGAGCCAGCGAAGCGCGAAGATGCCGCCGTGAACGGGAAACCATTATAGTTATTTCCAAATTCTTGCGAAGATTCCGCGACAATCCGGATGAATGGGAATATCGCAGCGACATCGGCAAATTTATTTTCAAATCAAAAGAATTTGAACAGCAATATTGGGATGATATTAAAACAATGGAAGAGCTGATAAAAAACGAAGTCCGATCATTCTGAAAAAACCGCACAATAACGGCGCAATATGCTCAATCGCTGCGCGCTCAGCAACTTTGCGTGAAATACAATTTCAGAAATCCCAATATTTCCGCATTTCCGCGTTAACATCCCTCCGATCCACATCGCTTTCGGCCTACACCGCCACTGGCATCAGAAGCTGCATCTGCACGCGCTGAATTCCACCTTTCTGCTTGCGATTCAAAGTCAATTCCTCTTTGTTATATCCTGAATTAAAATTTATTCAGCGCGCAAAACGCAATGCGTTCGTTGCGTGTCAACTGAAGCAAGATCCGCACTTCATTCAGCTCAACACAGCAGGAGAAAAACATGCGCAGGATTCATCGCCCCACCATGATTCTAGCGATTTTTCTTTTTCAAATCGCCGGTCTGAGTTTCATTGCCGCCAAACCGCCCCAGGAATACAACAAACTGGTGTTTTCCGACGATTTCCTCGGCTCCACGCTGGATGAAAGCAAATGGGGCTATAACTACTCCTGGAACACCTACCACAATCATCGTGCGAACATGCGCCCCGAGCAGGTCAAGCTCGCCGACGGCATACTCACACTCACGGCGGTTCACGAGCGCAGCATATGGAATCCAATGAGCATCGAATTCAATCCCTTCGGCCATCTGGAGTTGGACTATTCCTCTGGAGCGGTGCACACCGACGGACGTTTTCGTTTTACGCATGGCTATGCGGAAGCGCGGATCAAAATGCCGCCGGTGAAAAGCACCTGGCCGGCATTCTGGACCTTGCAGGGCGGCTGGCCGCCGGAAATCGACATACTTGAAGTGATCAACGATCGCACGGAATATCACCAATATTTTCACTATCGCCATCCGGATGGCTGGAGCACGTCGTTCGGTGGCACACACAAGACGCCGGACTTGAGCGCGGACTTCCATGTCTTCGGCTTCGAATGGACCGAAGACACCATGGCCTGGTATTTCGACAATCAGGAAATCCGCAGGCAAACAAACGCGCAAGCCGTGGCTCAGGCGCATGACATGTATCTGATCCTCAATTTGGCTGTCGGCGGCTGGGCCCAAGCGCCAGATCCGGCCGATTATCCCACCTCCATGTATGTGGACTGGGTGCGTGTTTGGCAAAAAGGCGAAATCGTCAGCGGTTCCGGCGGCTCCGCGCAGTATGACTTCGAGCAAAACATGACCGACAGCACCGGCAACGGCAACGATGCCGTGCTGACCGGAGGGCGCTACACCGGCGGCATGATCGGTTATGGTTTGGAATTGAATGGGGCGGAAAGTTACGTCAGCCTACCGGCCAATCTTGGAAAATGCGAAGACATCACATTCGCGGCCTGGCTCAAGTGGGACGGCGGCGATCCCTGGCAGCATTTTTTCGATTTCGGCAGCGGACCTGAGCAGAGCATTTATCTGAGTCCGCAAACAGCTGGTTGGAAGCTCCGTTTTAAGATGAAAAGCGGCGCGACTGAACAGTTCATCGAGGCTGATCCGCTGCCGACCGGAAAATGGACGCATGTGGCCGTGACGCTGCAGGGCGACACCGGCAAGTTGTTCGTCAACGGCGAAATCGTAGGCACAAATGAAGCGATGACGCTCAATCCATCCGATGTGGACATACAGCATAATTACATCGGCCGGAGCCTGTGGCCGAACGATCCGTTTTTCGATGGCCGGGTTGATGATTTCCGGGTGTACGACCGCGCTCTGACCGATGCCGAAATCGCCGGACTGGCGAAAAGCGTCAACACTCCCCCGTCCTTCGCTGTCTTGTCGATCACCAAGCCGGATGCGACGGAAGACGCGATGTATAGCGGCAGCATCGCCGGCGAGGTCAAGGATAAGGATGACAGCGACACCATCCGCTACAGCAAGGCGGAAGGTCCGGAATGGCTGACCGTGTCGGAAAACGGGGCGCTCAGCGGAACGCCGACAGCTAAGGATGTCGGCATTAATGTCTTCACCGTGCAGGCCATGGACAACCACGGCTCGCTCGATGATGTCACCCTGAACATCAACGTGCTCAACACGAACGACCCGCCGGCGTGGCGAGTGGATACCGTCCGTGCGGCCGGCGCCGTCGAAGGACAACCCTATTCCGCTTCGATTTCATCGCAAGCCAGCGACATTGACCCTGACGACACGCTGACATTCGCCAAAGTCAGCGGTCCGGACTGGCTTGACGTTTCCGGCGGCGGAGTGATTTCCGGTTCGCCCACGAGCGCGGATCTTGGCGCCAACAGTTTCGTCGTTCGCGTGACCGACAAAGCCGGCGAATCGGCCGAAGTCCCGCTCAGAATCGAAGTCACGCAAAAAAAATTAGCGCTCCACTATGAATTTGAAGGAAATCTCCTGGACAGCTCCAGCGAGAATCATCATGGAACAACATTCGGCAGCCCGACATATATTGACGGACCGGTCGGACGTGCTCTCCTGTTTGATGGAGTGGATGATTATGTTTGCACGCCCGAGGGAGCGGCCAATTTCCCCGCCATGACCATCGCCACCTGGGTGCGCTGGGATGGCGGAGATCCATGGCAGCGTATTTTTGATTTTGGCGAAGGCACCAGTCAATATTTGTACTTAACCACGCGCTCACGCACCAATGTCTTCCGTTTCGCGATTCGAAACAGCAGAGCCAATGAACCCGTGGAAGCCCAACGACAACTGATTACGAATCAATGGGTGCACGTGGCCGCCACGGTCAACAACGGCTCTGGCGCGCTATACGTCAATGGCGCCGTTGTCGCGACGGGCGACATCACATTAAATCCAACCGATGTCAATCAGGTCGAGAACTACATCGGAAAAAGCCAATGGGCAAATGATGCGATCTTCAAGGGCGCCATCGATGACTTCCGCATTTATAACTACGCCCTTTCCGCCGATGAAATCCTGGCCCTGCCCGGCGTTAAACTGAATAACAATCCGCCCAACTTCACGGAAGATCCGTTGAGCCGCGCCGATGCGACGGAAGGAGTGGAGTATTTCGGTCAGACCTTGGCCGGCGCCGCAACGGACGACGGCATGGATCGAGTGGTGTTCCGCAAAGTTGACGGACCGTCATGGTTGAAAGTGGCCGAGAATGGCGCCCTTTCCGGCGCGCCGGGCGCGAATGACTCCGGCCCCAATGCATTCACCGTGCGCGCGACCGATGCAACGGGCGCTTCCGCGGACGCCAAACTCAAGATCAACGTCGGGGGCAAACGTATGGAGCTCCATTATCGGTTCGAAGGCGACGTCAACGACTTGTCCGGTCAAAACCGGCACGGTACCGTTTCCGGCAATCCCGCATATGGACCCGGAAAAACAGGACAAGCCATCCTCTTCGACGGCATGGATGATTGCGTCAATATGCCCGAAGGCGCGGCGAACTTCAGCGATCTCACCGTGACTGCATGGGTTTACTGGGAAGGCGGCGGCCCCTTCCAGCGCATCTTTGATTTCGGCAACGGAACCACCGAATACCTTTACTTGACGCCCAGTTCCGGCGACGGCAAGTTTCGTTTTTCCATTCGCAGCGGGAACAGCAAAGAATCGTTGGACGCCGCCAGTCAATTGCCCATCGGCGAATGGACTCATGTGGCGGTCACGCTCAATGGAAACATGGGCGCGCTTTACGTCAACGGTTCACTCTCGACCTCCGGCGAAATCACGCTAAATCCGACCGACGTCAAACAACTCACCAATTACATCGGCGACAGCCAATGGCCCGACGATCCCTTTTTCAAAGGGCGCATCGATGATTTCCGTATTTATAATTACGCACTCTCCGCAAGCGATCTCACCATCTTGATGAACAGCGGCGATCCGCTGGCGCTTGATCGCGCCTCTCCGCGCCGTCAGCATGCGGCGGCGAATCATTTCAAAGCGGAACCGATCATGGCCGTCCATATGACGAATCGTGGCGCGGCTGATCAAAAAACCGCCAAGCATAAACGGGCAGCCCTATTCGCAGCGGATACGACGCAAAAAAAAACTGAAAAAGCCAAGATTATATCCGCAGTCGAACCGGTCCTGAATTACACCTTCGACGACGATGTTGATGACCACTCGCAAAAGCATCTCAATGGCGAGATCTGCGGCAAACCGGCGTATATTGATGGGAAAAACGGCAAGGCGATTCAGTTCAACGGCTCGGATGACTATGTCAAAATGCCTCCGGATATCGCCCGATGCAACGACTTCACGGTGACCACATGGGTGAAGTGGGCCGGCGGCGATCCGTGGCAGCGGATTTTCGACTTCGGCGCCGATAATAAAAGTTACATGTTCTTGACGCCATGCTCCATGGACAAAATGCTCCGCTTCGGCATCTCAACCAACGGCTATCAAGCGGAACAACGGATTGAGACCAGTGAATTGCCCGCTGATCAATGGATCCACGTGGCAGTCACGCTCAGTGGAGACATCGGCAAACTCTATGTCAACGGCGTCTTCGTCGCATTCAATACAATCGAGTTGAATCCATCGGATATCGGGCAAAGCGTCAATTACATCGGCAAAAGCCAATGGCAGGAGGATCCTCTGTTCAAAGGGAGCATCGACGATTTCCACATCTATGACTACGCCCTCAGTTCCAGCGAGATCATCGAACTCAACGGTCTGGATCCGCCGCCCGAAAACGCGGGTATTACCATCGTCAAACCGAACAGCATGGTGCTGCGCTACACGTTTGATGAAAACGTCAAGGATGCTTCTATCTATAATATGAATGCAATCCCTGCCGGCAGCCTCTCGTTCACCGAAGGCAAACTCGCCAAGGCCGTCGTGCTCGATGGCGATGACTACATCAGCCTGCCGGATAACATCGCAAGCAGCGCTGATTTCACCGTGGCGGCATGGATCAAATGGAACGGCGGCGATCCCTGGCAGCGCATCTTCGACTTCGGCGACGGCGGCGGCAAATGCATGTTCCTCTCGCCGCGCTCCGACATCGGCACGTTGCGTTTCGCCATCACAAACAACAGAAACAGAGCCAACGAACAAAGGCTGGAAGCCGCGCGGCTGCCGGCGGATCAATGGACGCATGTCGCCGTCACGTTGAACGGCAACACAGGGAAATTATTCGTTGATGGGGAAATCGCGGCGTTCGGCAGCATCCTGCTCAACCCATCGGACATCAATCCTTCGAAAAACTTCATCGGCAAGAGTCAATACACCGATCCGCTGTTCCGGGGGCAGATCGATGACTTCCGCATTTACAACTTCGCCCTTTCCGACTCCAATGTCGCCGATCTGGCCGCGACAAGCCAGGACCGCTAGAGATAGCGCCTTCACCCCGCGATTCCCCATCATTAACAAGAAAGCCACGATGCTGGAGCGATCGGAAGATCATCGCCTGCTTATCGCACGATGATATTAAAAATCTGCCGGCTCTGAAGGCCCTGAGGATCCGTGTAGGTCGCGACGATTGTCACCGACTCCTGCGGCGAAACGGTTTGTTCGCGGTTGCCTCCGCTAACGCCCGGTCCGCTCCAACTCCAAGAACCGCCTGTCCTTGGCTGCGGCCCCATCGTGACCCGGTCGCCCGAATTGATCGTCACGCTGTCGGTTCTTTCCCAATCCCCTCCGTTGACCTGCATATATGGCGTAACCACTGATTGAGTGTCATCCGCCAACGCGGCGATCGCCGTATCCGGCAATGCAAAGTGATAAACCCGGAAATCATCAATGAGGCCGGCGTACATCGGATCGACTGCAAACTGGCTTTTTGCCAGAAAGTTGTGCTGTGGTTTGACATCGGTTGGATTCAGTGTGATGCGTTGCGTGTCGACCTTGACGCCGTTGACGAACATCGAACCGATGTCGCCTTCGAGCTTGACGGCGACATGGGTCCATACCTGAGGCGTCACATTCGCAGTGGTCAGACTTTGCTCATTATCCGCCCCGGTTCCGTTGATCGAAATAGAAAAACGCATTTTATCTTCTGCCGTATCAGGGGCTAAAAACAGATACTGCCGGTCGTTATTTCCGAAGTCGAAGATACGCTGAAAGTCACGCTTGTCATAAGTGAGCACCCATGCGGCGACGGTGATGTCATTGCAATCGGCTACGCTGGACGGCAGCGTCGCGTAACTGTCGATTCCATTGAATTCGATCGCTTTGCTAATCCGGCCCGCCATGTATTTCACCTGCCCTGCGATCGTGCCGTGGTTTGCTCCGACGCTGTCGATCAGGCTGGTTTCAAAATCGGTGTTTTCGAATTGGTAATGCGCAAAGAGCGCCGATGCGCCTGCGCCGCTCGTTGTGACTGGCAATGCAGGCGGCTGAATATTTCCCGGTGAAGTCGTGGAAGGCGGCCTGGGCGCCGCGCCCGGCGCCATCGGCGCGCCACGGACCAATGCGGCGATGTGCTCATCTGACAAAGCGGTATCGTAGAGCCTGAAGTCATCGATTTTGCCGTTA
>JAFGJS010000022.1 GCA_016928995.1 Candidatus Sumerlaeota bacterium
ACGCACTGGATGCACTTCCGCGTGGTGGACGGCGCCAACGAGGCCCCCGATCAGTACTACGGCGATTTCTGGGGCATGTTCCTGGCGATGGAAGAATATGACAGGAATTTCCTGGAAGCGCATGGTCTTCCGGAAGGCAACATCTACAAATTATCCGGTCAAATCGAGGACGGTTTACTGCAAGCCCGCTATACGACGGCGGATGGTGTGAAAGACGCCTCGGATTATGATAACATCCGCTTGAATTTTTATCTCTCCGCGCAGACGGAGGAATGGCTCAAGACATACTGCGATTTTGACGAATGGAACCGGTATCACGCCATCACTGACGCGATCAGACATTGGGACGTCTTTCCCCAGCCTTACTTGAGTTGGGAACCAAGCTGTCTGAAAAACCTGGCGTGGTATTTCTATCCCACTGATTATTCAACTAATCCCTTGGGTCAATGCTGGTTCCTGCCGTATGATTTGGATTCCAGCTGGGGCCCGAAATTCAACTGGGGCATGGATCAGGCCAAATATGCCATTTACCAGGCTTATAATCACGAGTCGATGCAATTGGAATACCGCAACACCTTGCGTGAAATGCGCGACTTGCTGTTTAAGCAGGACGTGATCGATCCGATGATCGACGATTTCGCCGCGCTCATTGAAGACTTCGTCCCCGCCGATCGCGACTGCTGGCAAAACCATCCAGACACGCCGTATTATTCCGGTCCGCTCGAAGACAAAGTCGAGGATATGAAGAAGTTCGCCTGGGTCGGCGGAGTTTGGGCCGATATGGGCAGTAATGATAGTCCCGATTTGATCAGTCCGAACGGCTATGTTCCTCCCGGCGGACAAGCGGCGTTTATCGACGGGCTCCTCGATGAGGGCGACGACGACATCAGCATCCCCACCACGCCGACGATCACATATACCGGCGAAGCGGGATATCCCAGCAACGACCTTTCATTCTCTTCGAGCGCCTTCAGTGATCCGCAAGGTGCCGGCACTTTCGCCGCCATGAAGTGGCGCATCGCGGAAATCACCGATCCGAGCTGTCCGGAATACGATCCGGATGATCCGGTCATGTACGAGATCGAGGAACTCTACAGCAGCGGCGAACTGACCACGTTCAGCGCCGCGTACACGTTCCCCGGCGGCATCGCGGTAACGGGCCACACCTATCGCGTACGCGTGCGGCATCAGGACGACACCGGCCGCTGGAGCCATTGGTCGGAGCCGATTGAATTCACCGCCGGCGATCCGAGCACCGCCGTCGATCTGGAAACCTACCTGCGCGTCAGCGAGGTGATGTACGATCCGCCGGACGGCAGCGAATATGAATTCATCGAGCTGTATAACGCCAGCGCATCGACGACCATTGAGTTCAACGGCGAGACCTTCACGGCCGGCATCGATTACACCATCCCGGCCGGGACGCAGATCGCTCCGCAAGGCTATTTGTTGCTCGTGCAGGATGAAAGCACGGATTTCAGCGATTTCAAAAACTATTATGGCCTCGGCAGCGGCGTGGCGATCCTCGGCCCCTATGACGGCAGCCTGAGCAACGGCGGCGAGCGCGTGGAACTCAGCCGCACCGTGGACGGGGCGAAACTGATCGCCTTTGAATACAGCGACAGCCGCGGCTGGTGGTTGCAGGCCGATGGCGCCGGCCACTCGCTGGTTCCGTTGAATATGGACACGCAGGTGACGAACTCGCTCAATTACGGCCGCAACTGGCGACCCAGCACGTATATCAACGGCTCTCCGGGCGCTCAAGATCCTGCGGCGATCACGGACATCATCATCAACGAGGTCTCCCCGCATACCGACACCGGCTTGGCGGCGCCCGCGGACTCCGACGACTGGTTCGAGATCGTCAACATGACCGGCAGCGCGATCAGCTTGTCGGATTGGTACGTTTCCGACAGCGCGGACAGCCTCGACGACCTCAAGGCGTACCAGCTCTCCAGCGGCTATGCCAGCATTCCAGCGGGTGGACGGCTGGTTTTCAATGAAAGCACTCATTTCCACGTTGGGTACGGCGATGACGGCTTCGGCCTCACGAAGAGCGGCGAGGAACTCTACCTGTCGTATCTGCCGGCCACAGGCTCGAGCCGCGTGGCGGACGTCGCGCGCTTCAAGGGCATCGAGAACGAAGGCGATCCCTCTTACACCACTTGGGGACGCACGCCGGACCTGGGCGATTGGTGGCAACTCACAACAACCTCCCAGGGTTCGTCCAATGATCCGCCGCGTGAGGACATCGTGATCAGCGAATTCATGTATCATCCGGTGGAAGATAATCTCGTCGGCGAATTCATCGAACTCTGGAATCCGACGGATGCAACCATCAATCTCTATCACGACACGGAAGGCCCCTGGCGGATCAATGGCGGCGTGGAGTACGATCTTCCGGCGGGGCTTTCGCTGGCTTCGCACGAGCGGTTGCTGCTGGTGGATTTCGTTGCCACCAACACGACGAGCATGGCGGCGTTTGAAACGCTGTATGGCTCAGTGAGCGGCAATATCTACGGTCCCTTCGACTCCGGCAACCTCTCCAACGAAGGCGAGCGTATTGCGTTAGAGCGTCCGCAACCGGAGGATGAACCCGGCGAGGGCATCTCCTGGGTGATCGTCGATGAAGTCATCTACTTCGATCAATCTCCCTGGACGCCGGACGCCGACGGCACGGGGAATTCGCTGATGCGCATGAACACCGACCTTCCCGGCAACGATTGGGACAACTGGGTCGCTGCAACGCCCACGCCAAACTCGTCATCGACGGAGCTCCTGGTTCTACTTTCATCCAGCGATGTGGCATCCGGCGGAGCCACCAAGTTGACTTCCATCGCAATGACGGCGACCTTCAGCGAAGCCGTGAATGGATTTACATCGAGCGACATCGTCTTGAGCAACGCAACCATTGTTTCGGGCAGTTTCTCCGGCTCGGATGGCGATAGTGTCTATACTTTCACCGTGAGTCCAGCGTCAGTAGGCACAGTTTCGATTTACATCCCGGCGTCATCGGCGCAAACCGTTGCGGAAAGCGTGGATAACTCAATGTCGAATCTGTACACGTTCAGCTACTACATAATGGAACAAGATCCTGCGTCGCTCATCATTCCGTGGGTGTTGGGAGAACTCTATCTGACGCCCGAGCAACTTCTGGAAGTTGACATGAACCATGACGATCGGGTGGATGTCGCCGACCTTCGAGTTCATGTCGAGCCGTGACATAAAATGCAATGCCATTGACATGGAATGCCGCCGCTTCTATCTTGTTTTTCGGATGAAGCGGCGGCTTTTGCGTTAAATGGAATCAATTCAATCTAATATCGCTCAGTTTATTTTGGCGCGGGTTTTGCACTGTCATGGATCAAATCCATACTCACGGAGCCACGATCATGAACGTATCACCAGATGAAATGTCGTACAACGCCACACGGCGTCAGGCTTGGCGGCCCATCGCAGCGTGCCTGCTGCTGGGCGTCATGCTCGCCGCGTTGAGCGGTTGCTCGCGCATTTACATGGAAACTTCGCCCTTTGGCGAAAAGCAGGAATATCGCGTGGATACGCGCAAAACGGCGAATCGCGTGAACGGCTGGCCGCTTTTTTATCAGCGCGCGGAGAACGTCAGCGTCCTCTGGCCGCTGTACCAGCAGGACGACAAAGGCTTCGCGCTGTATCCGCTGTTCGAGTACGCCGCCGATCCGCCCACCTATGACGCCGCGCTCTACCTGATCCACCATCAGAATAATAATGGCAAAGTGCATAACCGCGTGCTGCCGTTCTGGTGGTACACGGGCGACGAGGAAAAGAGCATGTGGAATTTCATGCTGCTCGCCAGCGGTGAGCGTAAAGGTCCATACCGAAACCATCGTGTTTTTCCGATCTATAACTATGAAGAGAACAAAGAAGGCTTCGGATTGACTTATGTCTTGCTGGGGTGGTGCGATTTCAAGGAGCAATCGCTGGAGCATGGATTTGCTCCGTTATACTATTACAAATCATCGCCGGACGACTGGGGTTTCTTTACAATGATCGCTGGAGCTGGAGGTAAGGGCCAGGACGAAACTTTTAACTATTGCTTGCCCTTATGGTTTTATCTGCACGACAAGGAAGGGGTCTGCTTGTTCTCCTGGCCTTATACGCAAGTGCAAGGCGACGGTTTTGTCTTGCGGTCGGCCTTCTTTCCGCTGACGTTTTACTGGAAGGACGAAGTGTGCAAGGGCCACGCTGTCGCGCCGCTCTACTTCTACGAGCGCGACCTGGACGACAAGGACGTCCGCTTCATCTCGCCGCTGTTCGCCCGCTACGAAGACGATGGCTTCCACGCGCAGTGTTATCTCGGACCGCTCTATTATGAGCAGCGCGAAGGCGAGCGCTACTATCAATCCGTCGCGTTTCCCTTGTTCCATCGTTGGGGCGACGGCGATGAGCGCACGCTGCTCGCGCCGCCGTTGATCTATCGCCGCGTGAATGAAACCGCGAAAGAATCGCTCACCATCACTCCGCTCTGTTTCGCCAAGCGCGACGGCGAGGATCTGAACGTGATCGGTCCCGTAGGCGGCATGAAACGCTCGAAAAACGACGGCAATTACAATAACCTGCTCGGACTGCTATATCATCATTGGTGGGACGACGATGATTATTTTGCCTTCCTCACGCCGCTGGCCGGATGCGGCCGCTCGCAGTGGAAGGATCACAAGGAGAATTACAGTTGGATTTTTCCGCTGTTTTTCAGTTCGCGCACCATGCAGCAAGATGCAGTGAGGTCGCGCACGCTGCTCACGCCGCTGTATTCCCGCACAAAATCCAAGGATTACTTCGACTGGAATCTGGGGATCATCCTCGCTGGCGGCACAAAAGCGCCGCTCTACAAGTCTTATCGTTCGCTGCTGAGTTTGATCGAATACACCAGGAAACAAGACGGCGATTGGTCGTTCCATGCGATCCCGTTCATTGGCATGGATCAAAACGGCTTCACCACGCTCCTTTCATCGCTCCACAGCAACATTCCGGATCAGGAAGAGTTAGAAGCGGATTTGCTCTCAGCCCGTGGATTGGCAACCAAAATCCCGGATGACGGTCGAGTTATGCAAACCGCGAATACTATTGAAGACTTTACGATTTTTTCAAACGAAGGCGCTGGATATCTCTGTTATTATAAGAACTGGCGCGCATTGCTGCTGGCTTCCGGTGAAACGACGCATCGTTACACCGTGCATACATCCGACACGCTGGAACAGGCGCTCGATTCGCTCGAAGTTGAAAAAGAGTTCAAAATCTGGCCGATCCACAAGCACGAGTCGAACTCGAACTACGCGAAAACCCGCACGCTGTTCGGATTGCTCTGGCGCTCGGACATCTGGCGCGAAACGGTCGATGGCGAGTCAATGGTTCACGCCGACCGGCGGTTTTTATGGAAGTTCTATGACGAAGAGCAACGCGGCGATGTGCGGTCGGCGGACATCTTTCCCTTCATCACGCTCGATCGCGACGCCAGCCGCGAATACCGGCAGTTCTCCTTCCTCGGTCCGGTGCTGCGACGCACGCGCCAGGCGGAGAAAATACAATGGCGAATCCTGGGGCTGAAGATCGGTCCGGAAATCGAATTGATCGAAGAAACCGCGGATTATCCAAAGCGAAAAGCTGGCGAGATTTAGGATTCGTTTGGTATATTGGTGTTGCGCATTTGCGGTTATATGGAGTGCGGCGGCATGACGCCGCTTTGGGTGGCGCGACGTATCGCGCCATGAAACTATGAGGACACGACGAATAAAGCGGCGACGCGTCGCCGCACTCCAAAATTAGCGCGTAATGCGTAACATCAGTCACTAAAATGCAACTTCATCGCTCGATGCTGAGTTTCATCTCGAGCGGCACAAGGCCGATGCTGGATTCGGCGCCCAGCACCTCGAAAGCGGCGCAATCCACGCGGTAATCGTAGAAATGACTCTCCGCGCTGTGCACGGCGAGCGAAAGTTGGCAAGTCCCCCGGCCGATGTGCAGCGCGGGAAATTCAAAGGCGACTTCAGCCGTGGAACCGGCGGCGAAGTCGCCCGTTTTTTGCTTTAGTAGATGCGTGTTCGTGCCGTAAATCTCTACGCCGAAGCGGTTGCGCAGCATCACGCCGAACACTGGATCGCGCAGGTCCTGCTTGAACGCGACGCGCATCCGCACACGAGCCGGCTCGCCGCTGATCAGGCGATCTGTGATCCGCCCTTCGGCGTTCTCAATAGCAAAATTCTCGATGCGCGCCTCGAAAGTGCCATAGCGCCGCTCGGTCAAGCCGTCTTCCACCGCGCCGATGTCGTGAAACTCCATCGTATCGTCATCGCCCGTCGTGGCCAGTCGCTCGGCGACCATCACCTCGTACTGCTGCACGATCTCCTTGGGCGAGCCATGCTGGATCAGTGTGCCGCGCTCCATCAGCAGCGCTTCGTCGCAGATCCCGCGCACGGTGTTCGTATCGTGCGATACGAAAAAAATCGTCACGCCCTTCTCCTGCAAACGGCGAATGCGCTGCAGGCAGCGCTGGCTGAAGATCGCGTCGCCCACGGAAAGCGCCTCATCAATCAGCAGGATGTCCGGCTCCACGTTGATCGCAATGCTGAACGCCAGCCGCGCGAACATTCCCGACGAATAGGTCTTCACCGGCATGTTGATGAACTGGCCCAGTTCCGAAAACTGCACGATGTTCTGGAAGATTTCGTCGAGCCGCTCCGGTTCAATGCCCAGGATCGCCGCGTTGATCCGCGCGTTCTCCGCGCCGGTGAACTCCGGATGAAAGCCCATGCCGAGTTCGATGATCGAGGAGACCTTGCCGCGCACCTCAAGCCGGCCGCTGGTGGGGTGGATGATGCCCGCGAGGATCTTGAGTAGAGTCGATTTTCCCGCGCCGTTCTGGCCGACGACGCCGACCGTCGTGCCGCGGGAAATGCTGAGGCTGACATCGCTCAGCGCGGTGAATTCCCGGTGATAGCGCCGCCGGTTCAGCGACAGCACTTCCTTCAACCGCGCCGCGGGCGAATCGTACACCTTATAGCGCTTCACCAAGTCTTCGGCGATGATGACATGGTCGCTCATGGCACATCAGTTTCAATGGAATGGAGATCGTTATCGTTGTTCGGAAAATGTGACAATCGGATCGCGCGATAGCAACAGAAAACATGCTTCATCTGTGTGTCATCTTGCAGCGGTTATTGCGCAGAACGAGATAATAAAAGAATGATCGATATACGGGTTAATCCGGCTCAAGCAGGCGCCGCTCCAGGAAGGCTTGCATGTCGCGCCGTCCATCGGCGATCAGCATCACGTACACATTCCGGCCGGAAACCTTATAGATGATGCGATAAGGTTTGAAGAAAACCTGGCGGTATTCCCGAATCCCCAATGCCGCCAATTCCCTGGGATGCGATCCACGTTCGGGAGAACCTGCCAGCGACTGAAAGGCTTTTTCAATTTTGGCGAGAATCGTGTCCGCCTTGCGCGGGGAATCGTGAAGATCGATGTATTCGTGGATTTCCGCGAGGTCGCGCGCCGCCGATTCCGTCAGGAGCACCGTGTACGGCATCAGCGCGCGCTCCTTTTCTTGCGCAGTTTTTCAATCACTTCAGCGGCGGGCCGGGTTTTGCCTTGTTCAATCTGACGATTGCCCAGAGCCAGAATTTTAAGCAAGGCCATCGTTTCCTGAGTTTGCTCATAACTTTCAATGCTTTGGACTGCCAGTTTTGCCTCGCCGTTTTGCGTAATAATCAACGCCTCTCCCTGGTCGCCGAGGGAGCGCGCCACATCCGCGGCATGGGCTTTCAGGTAACTGATGGGCTTGATCTGATTGGAATACTTCATGTCATCTTCCTTTTCTTTCCGAATAGAAAGAATTTAGTCTAAATTCAGTCTCCAATGCAAGTCTATTTTCGCACGAAGGGATTTTAGGAAATACTTCAAGCGCGGCATTGACAAACCGGAAAAAATCGCTAAAACAGTCGTTTCGTATCGACGCAATCTGCCAATGAGGTGATTCGACATGGAAACACGTGAATTCCAAGCCGAAGCAGCGCAAGTTCTCGACTTGATGATCCACTCGGTTTATTCGAACAAGGACATCTTTCTGCGCGAACTGATTTCCAACTCTTCGGACGCGCTGGATAAGCTGCGCTTCGAGGCGCTGACGAACAAGGAACTGGAGCCGCAAACGAAGGATTTGCACATCCTGCTCGAAGCGGATGCCGAAGCCCGCACGTTGACCGTGCACGACAATGGCATCGGCATGTCGCGCGAGGAAGTGATCCAGTTCATCGGCACTATCGCCAAGTCCGGGACCAAGGAATTTGTGAACCTGCTGAAAGAGGCGAAGAAATCCACGGATCTGCCGCCGGAGTTGATCGGCCAGTTCGGCGTCGGATTTTACTCCTCCTTCATCGTCGCGGATAAAGTGACGCTTGTTTCGCGCAAGGCCGGAGAGGAAGGCGCGACGCGATGGGAATCGACCGGCGACGGCAAGTACACCCTCGACGATGCGGAACGCGAGAACTGCGGCACGTCCGTCACGTTGCATCTGAAGCCGGCGGATGAGGACGACGCCATGCAGGATTACACAAAGGAATGGCCGATCCGCGAGATCGTGAAAAAGTATAGCGACTTCGTGGCCTATCCGATCCGCATGAACGTGGAGAAAACTGAATATCCCAAAGACGCAGATGGTAAAATCAAGGAAGGCGCCGAACCAATCAAGACCGTCGAACTCGAGACGCTGAATTCGATGAAGGCGATCTGGTTGCGCGATCCGAAGGAAGTCAAGGACGAGGAGCATCACGAATTTTACCGCCACATCAGCCACGATTGGAACGAGCCGCTGCATCAATACACGCTGAAGGCTGAAGGCACGTTCGAATTTCGCGCGCTGCTGTATCTGCCGTCCAAGGCGCCGTTCGATCTTTTTTACCGTGACGCCCAGCGTGGAGTGCAACTTTACATCAAGCGCATCTTCATCATGAGCGACTGCAAGGAACTCATCCCGGAATACCTGCGTTTCGTGCGCGGCGTGGTGGACTCCGAAGACCTGTCGCTGAACGTATCGCGTGAAATCTTGCAACAGGACCGCCACATCCGCGTGATCCGCAAGCGCCTGATCGCCAAGACGTTCGAGACGCTGCATGAACTGCGCGAAAACGAGCCGGAAAAGTGGGCGGGCTTCTGGAAGGAATTCGGTCGTGTGCTGAAGGAGGGGCTTTTCGCCGATCCGGAAAATCGCGACAAGCTGTTCGAACTGGTTGAATTTCCCAGCACGCACGATCCGGTCAAGACGACCACGCTGGCGGATTACGTCAGCCGGATGAAAGAGGGCCAGACGGCGATTTACTACATGACCGGCGAGTCGCGCGGGCAGATCGAAAACTCGCCGCACCTTGAGGCGTTCAAGGCTAAAGGCTTCGAGGTGCTGCTGCTCTCCGACAATGTGGACGAAGTCTGGACGCAGACGTTTTTGCAGTACACCGCAAAAGCCGAAGGCGAAGACCAGAAGGACAAAACCTATTCCTTCAAATCCATCGGCAAGGGCGAAGTGGAACTTGGCGGCGCGGAGGAGAAGAAAAAATCCGAGGAGGAGCGCAAGGAGAAGGAGACACAGTATAAAGACCTGCTTGCCGCGATGAAGCAAGCTCTTGATGAGCGCGTGAAGGAGGTGCGGCTTTCCTCGCGCCTGACCGATTCGCCCGTCTGTCTGGTGAGCGACGAGGCGGACTTGACGCCGCAGCTGGAGCAAATGCTGCGCGAGGCCGGTCAGGATGTGCCGAAATCGAAACGCATCCTTGAACTGAATCCGGGGCATCCGATCCTGGAAAGACTCAAGGCGCGTCATGCGCTCAAGCCCGACGATCCGTCGATCGCGGAATACGCTGAGCTGCTTTACGGCCAGGCTTGCCTCGCTGAAGGCCGCCAGCCGGATGATCCGGCGAGCTTCAGCAAAAAGATCGCCGAGCTGATGGTCAAAGCCATGGGCTAAGCGCGAATCCGGCGCGCGGATAGTTTTCGCTGGACTTTGCGAGGGGATGGTCTTGAGAATGAGCGGAACAAACAGGTGAGCGGAGGAACGCCTTGAGCCTGGTCAGCGTCATCATTCCCGTTTTCAATGAGCGCGGCACGCTAGGGCAAACCGTGCGGGCGGTGCGCGATGCTCTGCAATCGCGAGAGCACGAGGTCGTCGTGGTGAACGACGGCTCGACCGACGCGCCGCACGCCAAGTATGAAGGCATCGGCGACGTGACGTTGCGCCATAAGGAAAATCGCGGATATGGCGCGGCGCTGCTGAGCGGTTTTCGCGCGGCGCGGGGCGAGACGCTCGTAATCATCGACGCTGATGGAACGTATCCGGCGGACGCGATTCCGGTTTTGCTCGCGGCGCTGGAGGATGGCGCGGATATGGCTGTGGGGCGGCGCAAAGCGATTCCCGGCGAGCCGGGGGCGCTGACGCCGCGCAAGATCCTGCGCGCCGGGGCGAAGTGCGTGTTGCGGATGCTGGCGAATTATCTTTCCGGCTGCAAGATTCCCGATTTGAATTCCGGTCTGCGGGCGTTTCGCAAGGCCGACGCCATGCGTTTCGCGCATTTACTGCCCAGCGGTTTTTCTCTCACCACCACAATCACTCTGGCTTACCTGTGCAACGGATTGTGCATTGAATACGTGCCGATTGAATACGCGGACCGGCCGAAGGATCAGCCGGCGAAGTTTCGCCCGGTCGGCGACACGTGGCAATTGCTGCTGACGATTTTGCGCACGATTCTGTTCTTCAATCCCCTGAAGGTCTGTCTGCCTGTGGCGCTGTGCAGTTGGGCGGTTTCGCTGCTGGCGCTGTTGTTCTCGTGGATCTTCACGGATCAAATCATGGACGGCACGGTCTCCGTCTTCGCCATCTTCGGCGTGCAGATGTTGATCCTTGGCCTGCTCGCCGAAGTCATCATTAAAACCCCGCCGAAAATTTAGCCCCGCCTTGCATATTGTCGCGCCCTTTCATGACTTGAGAACTGTGATCACAATTCACCACAGAGCGCACAGCACACAGAGAATAAATGATTATATTGCATCGTATATAATAACAGTTCTTTGTATCTTCGTGTCTTTGTGGTGAATGATTGGTTCCCTTCAGTTGGATTCTACTGGTTTTCGTATTCCCGCAGATCGACGATGATTGGACCATTTCCGGAGTGTTTGGTGTTATCGAGTTTCCAGATCGCTTCGGCGTATTTGCCGTAGCGGGAGCGATAGGATTCCATAGGGAACGGGCGGCGCTTGGGCATGAGTTTGGCCACGGGCGGCCGCCAGCGCGTGGGATAGCGTTGAGCGGCATCATTCGTACTGCGGGCATCTTCTCCGCTGCGGCCTGCATCGTACTGACGGGATTCTGCCGTCAGCTTAGGCTCAATGCCATGCGAGACAACGGCCGAGGGCAGGATGCCCTCAGTACGATTCTTCGCGTCCAGCGCGGCGGTCGATGAGGTTTGGCCGGTGATGGCCAGCACGATGTCGGCGATGTCGAGGCGGCCGTCGTTATTTACGTCGAGCGATGCGGTAGTGCTGACAGCGCCTGCTTGAAGCGAGTAAGAGGTCAACATCGCAACGGCGGTCGTGGGCAGCTCGATGGCTTGCAGCTCCGCGATCCACTCTTCCGGCCATTCCGCGAGCCAGGGGGAGCCGGTCAGCGAATCCGTGGTCGGCCGGCCCAGGATGTAGCCGCGCATCGCGGCGATCCGGTCGCTTGGTGTGGTTTCATACGGCCCGATGTCGAAATCCAGTCCATCGCCCGTCGAGCCTGCGCCTAACCCTTCGCCATCCTGTGGTCGCGCATTCCCGATGAAATCCACTGTCATACCCGCGCTTGTTCCACCATCAATTCCTGGTGAACCCGGCAGCAACCGAAAATCCAACGCCCAAGGATTGGAAAAAAGCGGTGTCGCCGTAGAATTCGTGTCATCGCCGTGCGTCGAGCCTTCGATGATACAAAATGTCGGCGTTGTAGAACCAATAATTTGCGCATCATCCCAGCCAGCCGTATTGCCCCACATGATATTATCTATGATCTCTCCCTGAAAACCAAACATGCCGCCTGCATACATCGAAGCATGGTTAAATGCTACAACATTATGCATTATCGGCCCATCGCAATTATAAATCCCACCGCCATAACTATTATATCCGCCCAAATTATTGAAGCAGATGATGTTGTTAAAAACTGGAACATCAGATGAGTTTATACCAGGCCCCATTTGATTGAGCATGACAAAATTGCCGGATATTCTTGCAGGAGTGTTAAAGTAATCATCAATAGTCCCGATTCCTGAATAAGAATTTTCAATCACAATATTTCCTTCGACAATCCCATAAGAGTTCCCGCCAATACCTGAACGACAATACATAATTAAATTATGATGTAAATTAAACGCGCAATTATCGATCCCATAACCCCTAGCGTCCCCTCTTCCCCGTATCAGGTTATATCCAATATCGCCTACGCAAGAATATAAGGAACTAGCAGATCCAAAAGACATGGAACCTCCGGGAGGCAAAACAATGTTATCTCGAATAGTATTATATGCCAAATTTCCCGCTCTCCAAGCCGCGAGAGCATCATGGCCGCTATTCTCGCGGATGATGCAATATTCCACATAAGCGTCAGTAAAATTGCCCAGAATCCCCGCGCCCCAGTATTCGATGATTGTTTCATACATTAAAATAAACTGAACCGGCCTCCCCAAACCATTGCGCAAGGTGAAGCCGCTGAGCACGCAGGTTGTGCCTTCATCGCCCCGGAAAGTGACGACCGGCAGCAGCCCCTGGCCATCG
>JAFGJS010000023.1 GCA_016928995.1 Candidatus Sumerlaeota bacterium
CTGCCTTGAAAAAACGGGGGGACGGCGGAATTGCATTCAGCAGAGATTGGGATGAGCAAAAGTAGAGTGTATTTTTAAATTGGCTCTTGTGCATATCAATAAACTCAACCTGTTCACTGCTGTTTTTGGTTTCGCCTTGCTTGTTTTATTTTCCGCGCTATCCCTGCGAGCGAACATCAACACCGTGGAGTACGACACCTCTGTAGCGGGCCAGTTGGTTCCGGTGGATGAAACAGAAATCAGAGTGCTCGACGAAGAGCTGGAGATCTATTTCGAGCAGCTGAACGAATATTGGATCAGCAATGACGCCGGCGTATGTGTGCTGCGCCCCCTGCGCGCGCATGTCACGGCGAAGTATCGCCTGGAAAATCCATCCAACCAGGATCGCGCGCCGCTGATCGCCTTTCCGATCTTGCGCAACGGCGCTGAATCGCAAATCGAGATCGTCCGTCTTTTTTGGGATCCGGAATGGACCCGGCAAGACCGGCATCCGGAAAGCATCAGGCGCGGTGTTCGTGCATCCGTGATCATCGATGATCAAGAAATTCCGTCAAAGCTCGTCGCCTTCGAAGATCTGTTTGAAGCGCAGCGCAAGGTCTGGGCGACTGGAGTGCGCGAATGGCTGGCTGAATGGCCGGAAGTCGCCGAAATGGCCGACCGCAGCAAGGATTTAGCGTTTGACGATCTTTCATATTGGGAACGTTATGGATTTTCAACTCGTAAAAAAGAAGAATTTCCCAATATTGATGACGTCATCGAAAAACTGCTCCGCATCGCCGCGCGGCAAATCTCTGTGCATCAAAACGTCGAAGAATGGGATTTGGATGTCCTGTCGTTTTTAAACAGCCGCCTCTATCCCGACAACGAGAACATCGTCGCCGTGCACCAGGAACGCTGGGGTGCTGAGCCGTTTTTCATCGATCCGGCCAGCGAACGCCGTGTGCCGATCGAACCCTTGGAATGGGCTGGCGTGTATTATTATGATCTTGCCCGCCTGAATCAACGGATTGATTTCCTGCAGTATCGCCCCGTCTTGCCCGCCGGAAAAACCATTGAACTCAAAGTGGAATACAGCCATCTGCTTGATGTCACTGATATGCGGGGCAAGCATAATCCTCACTATTTCGATTACTACACGAATCAGTTCCAATATATCCTCCGCACGTCGCCCAAATGGAAAAACTTTGGACCGATCAAGATTCAACTCGCGCTGCCCGCGAATAAAGGCTGCTCCATTTCGCTCCCGATGGAATATCTCGGCGAGCAGGCCGGCATGGATCGCTACCGTTACACGCTCGATGGAGCGACAGCGGATAAGAATCTATTGATTGGCATGGAGGGAATTTGGCGCTGGGGCTATTATTGGGGGATCGGCAAGCTTCCCGGAGATGATCCTGAAAGTTATCTGCTGGACGTGATGCAGTGCTGGCGCCGATATCAGGAAAATCCAACCGGACCTTTCGCTGACGACCTGCTTTATCGCATGGCATGGCAAATCATGCTCAGCGAAAACGACAAAGGATACTACGGCAAAGTCAGCGATGAAAAATTGCAGCAGCTGGCGTGCGAATTAAAACTGGACGCAACCGCCAAAGATCTTTGGAAAACGGCATCAATCCAACTGTTGAATGCCATCCCCTCCGATCACTTCAATCTTCATTACGACGGTCAATTGATGGCTTTGCTATGCCAATACAAAGGTGAATCCATCGGCGCCGACAATATCAAGGCTTTCCAACAGCGGTTGATCGAGATCAACGATGAAGAGCGAGATAATTCCCGAAAATTGCTGTATTGTCTGCCCAAAGGTCCGCTGAAAAATTATTTACTCCAACACAAGCAGGAAAGTTACATGTATCAACGGAAAGCGCTGGATGATTTGCTGTGCTTATGCGATATCGCGCGGGCAGGCCTTGAATCCAAAGGCTATTTCTTCAAAGAAGAACCGTCGCGTGAAGCCCAATTGAAAGCGGCCATGGCCTGCGCGAAAATCGAATACGCCGCTCAAAATGCGCCGTATCTGGAGCTCAAACTTCTGGATGATCTCGACGATAATCTCGTTCTATTGAATCGGCTCTGGTCGATCTATCAGGACTATAAGGACGTTCCAGAAGCGGCCGATTTACTGCGTTTATTGAAAAGGGAATGTTCCAATAACTATTTTCTCGTCGGTTCCGAATTGACCGAAGAGGACATCGCACAACGCAAGGAATTCGCCCGGATGATCGAAGCGGAAGCAAAAGCAAGCAGACTGCGTTTGCCGCAAGATTGGTATAATTATGAACATCCCGAATGGCTGACCGGAGTTCCAAAACGTTCATCAATCCCGGATGACGGCAAGTTTTATTGATAATCAATCCACACCAGCAAAAGAAGCATCGCCAGAAAATAGCCGATCAGGATCGCGTAATGCTTGCGCCAGGCGCGGAAGTTCTGCGCCATCTCCGCATTGAAGAAACTCAACTCGCTTTCTTGAATCCCTGGCGCTCGCGCCGGAATCCATAACAAACTCACCACATAGCCGATCCCGAATGTCGCGCCGCAGCCGATCATGTTCCACCACAGCCAGGAAACGCCCGGCGCAAATTTCCATAGAGCCAGATTGATCCCAAAGCCGGCCAGAATACCGCACACTGTTCCGGCGCCATTCGCGCGACGCGTCAATATCCCCAGCAAGAACGTGGCCAGGATCGGTCCATTGGCCAGCGAGCCGATCTTGTTGATCGACTCAATGATCGACTTGGAAATATCGCCGACGAAAAACGAAAACGCCACGCACAGCACGCCCCAAAAAATCGTCGTGACTCGCCCCAGCAGCAATCGCCGCGAATCGGACAAGGACTCCCCGCCCAGATACGGATCAATCACATCGCGCATCGTCACCACGCTGAGCGAATTGATCGTGGAATCCAGCGACGACATCGCCGCCGCGAACAACGCCACGATGATCAGGCCGATCACGCCATGCGGCAGGTAATTCAAACAAAATACCGGAACCGCAAGGTTGTAATTCGCTTCGCCTTTGTCGGCGTCATACAGCAAATCGATAAACGACGGATGCATGGCGATGAAAGCCGCGACCGCCACGCCCGCCATGCAATATGTCAGCACCAGCGGAAAACGCAGCAAACCGCCCCAGAACAGCGACAGATGCGTCTGCTCAACGTTCTGCGTGGAAAGCTCCCGCTGCACCTGCGTCTGGTCGCAGCCGTAATAGCTCATATACAGAAAGAAGCCGCCGATCAGCATCGGCCAGAAGGCATACGTCGCGCCGTCGCCCAACCCAAGGCCCTTGAAGTCCAGCGTGCGCGACCGCTCGCCCGCGAATAGGCTCCACACCTCCGACCAGCCGCCGCACAACTCGATCGCAAAAATCAAACACAGCGCAATGCCGAGATACAGGATCGCCATCTGGATCACATCGGAATAAACAACCGCCTTCATCCCGCCCAGAAAATCGTAAATAATCGTCACCGCGCCCAGCAGCAGCACCGCCCCCCAGAATGGAATATGCAGCAGCAGTTCCAGCACGATCGCAATACCGTACACCGTGACGCCGGTGGAAAACGCGCGCAGGAATTGAAACAGGACCGAAAGCAGCGTGCGCGTTCCCGGTCCGAAACGCCGCCCGAGATATTCATAAACGGAAATCAGCCGCAAACGCCGGAACAGCGGCAGCAGAAACAGCATCACGCCGATCATTGCCAGCGGCACGGCCAGCTCGTATTGCAGCCAGAGCAAACCGCCGACCGCGATGACGAACGCCGGCGCCCCAAGCAGGCTGTTCGTCGAGCACTGCGTCGCCATCGTGGACAGCGCCACGGTCCAATGATTGAGTTCATTGCCCCCCAGGTAATAATCCCGCTCATCGCTCTGCCTGCGCCCCAGCCAAAGCGCCAGAACAATCAGCCCCGAAAGATAAACGCCGACGATCGACCAATCGAAAAAATTCATGGTGAGACATCATTGCGCCCTGCGCAAAAAAACTCAACAAATACTTTGTTTCAATCTCCGTTTGCTAACTCCCGGCTCCCGTTCTATTTTCATTAAATGAACACGCAACAATTTCCATTTCGCAAAATCCTGCTCGCCATCTATCTGCCCAGCCTTCTGATCGCGATCGGCGCCGGGGCCATCATCCCCTTCCTGCCGCTCTTCATTCAGGAACTCGGCGCCAACGTCGGCCTGACCGGCCTCATCGTCAGCATGGGCGGCTTCGGACTTTTGATCTTCAACATCCCCGGCATCCTGCTCGCCTCCCGCTACGGAGTCTACCGCCTCCTGTTCGTCAGCGCCGCCGCGACCATTCTGGTCGCACTCCTGCAAGGCTTCAGCGTCAACCTGCTCATGCTCGCCATCCTCATCTTCCTCGGCGGCTTCGCCCACACCCTCTGGCAGCTCTCGCGCCTGACCTATCTGCGCCAGGTCATCCCCGTCGAAAAACGCGGGCGCGCCATGTCGCTCATGGGCGGATGCATGCGCATCGGCGCCTTCCTCGGCGCCCTCATCGGCGGCTACATCGCCCACTATTGCGGCTATCGCTGCTTGTTTTTCTTTCACGCCGGGGCCGGCCTGATCGCCTTCATCCTCCTCGCCCTGTTCATCATGCCGCTGGCCCATCGCCCGCCGGAAAAACATAGCTCAGGCTTGCCGGGGCTGCTGCGCGTGCTCTTACAGGAACGCCGCTCCTTCGCCACCGCCGGAACATGCATGTTCTTTCTCTCGCTGCTGCGGGCGGCGCGCTCCTTCATCATCCCGCTCTGGGGCAAGCACATCGGCCTGGACGACGCGCAAATCGGCGTCATCTTCGGCCTCTCCTCGGCCATCGACATGACCATGTTCATCCCCGCCGGCATCGTGATGGACCGCTTCGGGCGCCGCTATTCCGCCTTCGTCACCATCGCCGGTTTCGCCATTGGTTTCCTGGCCATCCCCTGCGCCGGCAGTTTCGGCGCCTTTCTGGCCGTCTGCCTCTTCATCGGCCTGTCCAACGGCTTGGGCTCCGGCATCAACATGACCCTCGGCGTTGACCTCGCCCCGGACGACGCCCCCGAACAATTCATCGGCCTCTGGCGCCTGCTCACGCTGACCGGATCCGCCGTCGCGCCCAACATCATCGGCCTTATCGCCCTGATGCTCAACCTCTCCGCCTCCTCGCTCGTCACCGGCGGACTCGGCGCCGCCGGAGCCGCCTTCGTCTATTTCATCCTGCCCGAAACCTTGAAATCCAAATCTAAGAACGTCTCTTGAAAGAAATAGCGCTTTCTGAAAAATGTGGCACAGCCGCCCTCAGCCGTGACCGCTGACCAGTACGCAAAAACATACGAGAAATGCTTGCTCTGTTGAAAACCTATTTCGTACTCGTACTCAGCGTAGCGGCGCTCGTACTCGATTTGATCGCTATCTCGCTCGTTTGAAACTGATGTTCGAGAACGAGGACAAGGTCGAGCGAGATATCACAAGGTTTTCAACAGAGCAAGAAATGCCAG
>JAFGJS010000024.1 GCA_016928995.1 Candidatus Sumerlaeota bacterium
CCCGCTATGACAAACGAGCCGTCATTTTTCTCGGAGCCATCTACCTCGCGGCCGCTGTCGTATGGCTCAATTGACGACACGCCCTAGCATTTCTCGAAAGTTTTTTCGTATTGGTCAGCGGTCACAGCCGAGGACGGCTGTGCCACATTTGTCAGAAAGCGCTGTTTCTTTCGAGAGACGTTCTCTCTTGAAACAGGCGCCAGGTCTTTCGGGCTAGCGTGTTGTGGAGCTGCTGTTCGAGGTCATCGGTTTCGTGCCATGTATACGTTGCGTTCTCTGCCAATGTCGTAGGGGTGGATTTCACTTTGAGGGCATAAATCGTTCGTACAATTCGATGATGCGTGACGGTGTGTTTAACCGCGCCCAGTTCCTTAGGGCGGCCGCGCAGTCCGAGCGACTTCGCCAGCTTGATCGCGGATGCGTCCGTCTTGGCCACATTAAACCGTGGAAAATCCCACTGTCCCGCGCACCAATCATCGGGGGCATTCCGCCGCAGGAGCGCCCGTCCATCGCAAACCGTCACTAAACATATTTCTTGGATTTCCACTGTGGCCTTGCGCTTCTTCGGTGGAGGAAATTTGTCCTGCCGCCCTTCCCGCCGCGCATGGCAAAAATCGCGCACGGGACATTGCGCGCAATCCGGCGATGCCGGACGGCAGACCGTGGCGCCGAGCTCCATCAGCGCCTCGTTCCAATCCCCCGGCGCGCGGCGCGCCAGCAGCGCATCCGCCAGCGCCCAATACTCCTGCTTCGCCGCGCTCTCCGCGAAGTTGCGCCGGAGCAGAAACAACCGGCTGAACACTCGCGCCACGTTGCCATCCACCACGGACAGCGGCAGCCCGAAGGCGATGCTCCCCACGGCGCCCGCGGTGTAGCGCCCCATTCCCGGCAGCGCGCCCAGCGCCTCGGCGCCGCGCGGCAGCTCCCCGCCGTGCCGCTCCATGCAGATGCGCGCCAATTCCCGCAAGCGCCGCGCGCGCGAGTAATAGCCCAATCCGGCCCAGAGCTCCGTCACCTCGCGCTCATCCGCCTCGGCCAGCGCGCGCAAATCCGGCAGGCGCTCCATGAACGCGATCCAGCGCTCGCGCACCGTCTCAACCTGCGTCTGCTGCAGCATCACCTCGCTCACCAGCACGCCATAAGGATCGCGCGAGCCGCGCCACGGCAAGTCGCGCCTCTCCGCCCGGAACCAGCGCAGCAAACGCCGCCGAAAATTACTCAATTCACCGTTTGACCATTCCAGCTGCATAAGCGAAAGTTGCCTTTTAGCCGGATGTTCCGACAAGCAAATTCGCCGGAAAACTGTCTGTGGCCTGCGCTTGAGAATGATTTCACGGAATTTTAATAAAAAATCATAAACCCTTTGACAGAAGGGCAAGCTCTCCGTACACTAGGGTTCCCATAATCCGTGCTTGCCCGGTGAAAATTCCAGGGCTTCCCACTGATTCGCTTTGATCAGCCTGAAGTGTCGTATCAAAGGCCATTTTTGAACAAAAATCGCGCTAAAACGCTAGAGATGGCGCCATGCCATTGGGAGCATACCATTCATGACAATTCGCGGATATTTGTACAGTTTTCTGACCCTCCTGATCATCGGAGGCGGCGTTGCCGGATACGTCTATTACCGTATCGAGCAAAACAAAAAAGCCGTTGAAATCGCCCTCGGCCAATATAACAAGGCCCTTGACGATGAAGATTACGATGCCGCCCAAGCGGCCCTACAAGAGGCCCTGGCCCGCGTGCGCATCAGGGATGAACGGATTCAGCTGCGCCGCGAGCTGCTCAACCTGATGATGAAAAACGGACGCTGGAACGAAGCCAAGAGCGAAGCGCAGTATATTCTTGAGGAATATCCGGAGCATTATGACGCGGCCGCCACAGCGAATTACTGTCTCGGTCGCTTCGCTCTGGAAAAGGAAAGCTCATTCGAAGACGCCAGAAAATATTTCCTCGCAGTCGTCGATGATCATGCCGATAGCGTTGAAGCCCCGGCGGCGAGAGTCGGCCTGGCGGAACTCCAGGAGCGCCAGGGCGACCGCGTCTCCGCGCGCAGACAGCTGGACACCCTCGTCAATTCCGGCGCGTTGCATGGCGAGCCGCTCGATCGCGCCGAACAGCTCCTCGGCCGCCTGAATCTCGACCTGATGAAATCCCGTCAGCTTCAGGAAGGCGACATCACCTATAAAATCGAGAAATCCGACACGATCGGCGACATCGCCAAAGCGCATAAATTGACGCCGGAACTCCTGATGGCCTGCAATAATCTCGATCCACGCCGTCTCGTCGTCGGCTCCAAGATCAAAATCCCGAACGTCGACTTCAGCATCCATGTTGATAAATTCACCAACACGCTGACCGTCAAGAACCACGGCGGATTTTTCATCAAGTACCCTGTGCGCACCGGCCGCTACGACGATGAAACCCCTGTGGGCGACTTCATCATCCACACCAAGCTCGTCGATCCCAAGTGGAACGACCCCAACACCGGCAAGGTTTATCCGCCGAACGATCCGCTTAACGAACTTGGCACCCGCTGGATGGCTTTCGAAGGCACTTTGCTGGGAATCCACGGTACGATCCGCCCGGAGACCATTGGAAAATATACATCAAACGGATGCGTCGGCATGCTTAAGGAGGACGTCGAGGAGCTCTTCGACCTCGTGCCGATCGGCACGCCGATCACGATCACAGGATCGCAAAATCCAAAGATTAAGGAGCAAAGCAACTAAACGTCATGGCGCAACAGAAAACGCTCAAACTCGGACTGCCTAAAGGCAGCCTTCAAGACTCCACGCTGGCTCTGCTCGCACGCGCGGGCTATCGCTTCTCCGTCGGACCACGCAGCTACCACGCCGATTGCGACGATGAGACCATTAAAGGCACACTGATCCGCGCCCAGGAAATGGCCCGCTACGTGGAAAAGGGAACCTTCGATTGCGGCCTCACCGGACTCGACTGGGTTGTGGAAAACAACGCCAAGGTGCATGAGGTTTGCGAACTGATCTACTCCAAAGCCTCGATGCGCCCCGTGCGCTGGGTGCTCGCCGTGCCCGATGACTCCAAAATGAAAACCGTCAAAGACCTCGAAGGCAAGCGCATCTCCACCGAAGCCGTCAACATGGCCAAGCGCTACCTGAAGAAAAACGGCGTCAACGCCGAAGTCGAATTCTCCTGGGGCGCCACGGAAGTCAAGGTGCCTGAGCTCGTCGACGCCATCATCGAACTCACGGAAACCGGCTCGTCCCTGCGCGCGAACAAGCTGAAAATCATCGACACCGTGATGACCTCCACCACGCGCTTCATCGCCAGCCGCGAGGCCTGGAAGGATTCCTGGAAACGGCAAAAAATCGAAAACATCGCCCTGCTGCTGCAAGGCGCCATCGACGCCGACAGCCGCGTGGGGCTGAAGATGAACATCGAGACGAAAAATCTGGACAAGGCGCTCAAGGTGCTGCCCGCGATGCAATCGCCGACCGTCTCGCACCTGACCGATGAAAAATGGGTCGCGCTGGAAACGATTATTGAAGAAAAGACTGTGCGGGAAATCATCCCCGAGCTCCGGCGAGTCGGAGCGCGAGGGATCATCGAATACCCGCTGAACAAAGTGATCGACTGACTGATTTAACGCAAAGACGCAGAGATACGCAAAGAAATAAGTTTATGCAATCGGCAAGACAATGATCGAAACGAGACAGGTGAACGATATCGACTGCGTGGTGATGTACCGTCCGACCGGACCAGATGAATTGCATCTTGTTCGCCAAGCGGATTTCAAAAGATGGCCGCCGCGACTGCCTGAACAACCGATTTTCTATCCGGTTACGAATGAAGAGTATGCTGTTGAAATTACACGTAAATGGAACGTGAAAGATTCAGACGTTGGTTATGTTGTTCGTTTTATGGTGCGAAAATCATTCATCGATAACTACGAAGAAAAACAGGTTGGGGCGAGCAGCCACACCGAATGGTGGATACCGGCCGAAGAACTTGAAGAGCTGAACGACAATATCATCGGGCTTATCGAAGTGATTGGCGAATATCGAGAATGAGTTGTTTGGAATTTATCGTTTTAGAATTTGTTTCGGATTTAGAGTTTTGAATTTCGGATTTTTAACATGACCACCCTGGCCGTCATTCCTGCGCGATACGCCTCGCAACGCTTTCCCGGAAAGCCTCTCGCCGACCTTTGCGGTCGGCCGCTGGTCTATTGGGCCTGGAAGCGCGCCTGTGAATGCCCCGCGATCGACGCCGCCATCGTGGCCACCGACGATGAACGCATCTTCAACGCCGTGCGCAAGTTCGGCGGCGAAGCGGCCATGACTTCCGCCAACTGCGCCTCGGGCAGCGACCGCATCGCCGAAGTCGTGCGCGACCGCCCGGACGTCGAGCTTGTCGTGAACATCCAGGGCGACGAGCCGGACATCGACCCGGCCGCGCTGCGGCAAGCCGTGATCGCCCTGCGCGAACATCCCAATTGCCACGTGGCTACGCTGAAGACCGCGATCCGCGACGAAGCCGATTTCCTTTCGCCGCACATCGTCAAGGTCGTCTGCGACGAGGCCGGGCGCGCGCTGTATTTCTCGCGCTCGCCGCTGCCCAACCGTCATCGGTCGCGGCCCGAGCATCCGGACGACATCTGGGGGTATAAGCATCTCGGTCTTTATGTCTATCGCCGCGAGACGCTGCTGGAGTACACGAGCTGGCCGCCGTCGCTGCTGGAGATGATGGAGAAATTGGAACAGCTGCGCTTCCTGGAGCATGGCCGCTGCATCACTGTCGTGGAAACTTTCCGCGACGCCATCGGCGTGGACACTCCGGAAGAGCTCGAACGCGCCAGAAAAGCGCTGGAAGCGAGAATGGAGCAGAGTTCAGAGTTTAGAGTTTAGTGTTCAGAGTTGTCGGACATGTCAGACCGGTCGGACCAGTCGGACTTGTCCAGCAACGATGACGCTCAATTCGATTTTTAAAATTTAGAATTTGTTTCGGATTTCGGATTTCGGATTTAGAATTTTTTCACTGGGGGAAGGGGAGCGTATCATGACAAAATTCATCTTTATCACCGGCGGAGTGGTTTCATCGCTCGGAAAAGGCATTGCAGCGGCATCCTTGGGATGTCTGCTGGAGACTCACGGCTATCGTCTGAGCATTATGAAACTGGATCCGTATCTGAACGTGGATCCTGGGACGATGAATCCGTTTCAGCACGGCGAGGTGTACGTCACCATCGATGGCGCGGAAACCGACCTCGACCTGGGCCACTATGAACGTTTCACTCATACACAGGCGCGTCAAATCAACAACATCACCTCCGGCCAGATCTACCACAGCGTGATCAGCAAGGAGCGCAAAGGCGAATACCTCGGCGGCACGATCCAGGTGATCCCCCACATCACGGACGAAATCAAGTCGCGCATCCTCGGCCTGGCTGAATCCGACAACTTCGACATTGTCATTGTTGAAATCGGCGGCACCGTCGGCGACATCGAGAGCCTCCCCTTTCTCGAAGCGATCCGCCAACTGCGCTACGACCTCGGCCGCCAGAACTGTCTCTTCGGCCACGTCACACTGCTGCCTTTCATCAAAGCCGCCGGAGAAATGAAATCCAAACCGACTCAGCACAGCGTCCGCGCCCTGCTGGAGATCGGCATCCAGGCCGACATGCTGATCTGCCGCACGGAGCGGCAGTTTGAAAAAGGCGTCCGCGAAAAAATCGCCCTCTTCTGCAACGTCGAAGAAAACGCCGTCTTCAACTGCATGGACCGCAAGGAGATTTACGAAGTCCCCATCGCCCTGCACGAGCAGGACATGGACCTGTTCGTGCTCGACCGCCTCGGCCTTGAACAAAACCGCATGCACCATAAAGACTTGCAGAAATGGATCAATCTGGTCGAACGCATCCACTCCCGCTCGCAAAAAGTCACCATCGGCGTCGCCGGCAAGTACCTCGAATTGCAAGACGCATATAAAAGCATCTATGAATCCCTGCGGCACGGCGGCTTCGGCAACGACGTGATCACCGACATCAAGCGCGTGGACACCGACGAGCTCACCGAAGAGAATGTCAAGGATCGCCTGGCCGATGTAGACGGCGTCCTGATCCCCGGCGGTTTTGGCTCGCGCGGCGTTGAGGGCAAGATCCTCGCCGCAAAATACGCCCGCGAAAACAACGTTCCGTTCTTCGGCATCTGCCTCGGGCTGCAATGCGCCCTGATCGAATTCTGCCGCAACGTCTGCGGCTTTGAAAAAGCCCACTCCACAGAGTTCAATCCGAACACGCCGCATCCCGTTGTCGATCTGCTCGCCACGCAGCGCAAAGTGACCTCCATGGGCGGCACGATGCGCCTCGGCGGATACCCCTGCAAGCTCGTCGATGGCACCCGCGCCCGCGCGATCTATGGCCGCGATGAAATTGTCGAGCGTCATCGCCACCGTTACGAAGTGAACAACAAATACGTGCCCAAATGCGAAGAGCACGGCCTTGTCTTCGCCGGAAAATCACCCGATGGCGCGCTCGTGGAAATCATCGAGCTGCCCCAGCACCCCTGGTTCATCGGCGTGCAATTCCACCCTGAATTCCAATCGCGCCCGGTCGAGCCGCATCCGCTGTTCAAGTCCTTCATCGCCGCCGCGAAGCGATACGCGGAAGCGCATCGGAACAACGCGGAGATCAAAAAGGAAGAAGCGCCCGGACAAACGCAAGCGTGAACGGTGATTGCGCATGAGCGATCAAACATCGCCATATGAAACGCTGGAACGCATCGAAACGCGCCTGAAGCACATGCTGCGCATGGGTGTGCGCTATCTGGACGCCGAGGCCGAAGCCCTGCAACGTTTGCGCCGTCCGATATATGCGACCCAAACGCAAACTCCGGCATCCGCTGCCGCGCGGCCTTCAACCCGACCGGCAGCTGCCGCGCAAACATCGGCGCCGCAGCAACCCGCATCACTGCCACCGGTCCAGCTGCCGCCCATGCCGGACGACCGCGAACAGGCCATGCGCCAGGTCATCGAGCTCGTCGCGCAATGCGAGCGCTGCCCCCTCCACGCCACGCGCAAAAACACCGTGCCCGGCGCTGGCAGCCTCGAAGCCGAACTCGTCTTCGTCGGCGAAGCCCCCGGCCGCGACGAAGACATCCAAGGCGTCCCCTTCGTCGGCGCCGCGGGCGACCTGCTGACCAAAATGATCGCCGCGATGGGATACACCCGCGAGCAGGTTTTTATCTGCAACATCTGCAAATGCCGCCCTCCGGGCAACCGCGATCCGCAGCCGGACGAAATCGAGCAATGCGAGCCGTATCTCAAGCGCCAGCTGCAAATCCTCAAGCCCAAAGTCATCGTCGCCCTCGGGCGCTGCGCCGCGCAGACCCTGCTGCAATCCCGCACGCCCATCTCGCGCCTGCGCGGCAAATGGCACGAATATGAAGGCGTCCCCTTCATGCCCACATTCCATCCGGCCTACTTGCTGCGCGACGCGACGCAAAAACGCCTCTGCTGGGAAGACCTCAAGGAAGTCATGCGCAAACTCGGCAAACCTGTTCCCTAAGGCGGCGCCATACGGTGATAATCGACATTATATCAATTTTGACAGGATGAACTGGATCAACAAGATATTCCTGTCAGTTTTTTCCAAGATAAACGACGGATTTTTCATAGAGCACCTCTCGAGATAAATGACGTCATACGGTAGGGGCGATTGTCTCCAATCGCCCGTTGCGGACGGTTGAAGATAACCGTCCCTACCTAAATATAGCGCAATAACTTTCGAGGACCGATCTATATATCATTGACGGGACAAATGCTATTTATCAATCCGGTCTATCCTGTTTATCCTGTCAAAAAATTTTCGTCGATTTCAATCACCCCAGGAGGACGTAGCCATGACAGAGCCCAAAATCGCGGACCGCAAACCCTGCGCGCAGCAACTTGAGCCGGGAAAGCAGTATTACTTCTGCGCCTGCGGAGAGTCCTCCAATCAGCCGTTTTGCGATGGTTCCCATCGCGGCACGGAGTTCTCGCCCGTTCCCTTCAGTGTGGAGGAAGGCAAAACCTGTCACCTGTGCATGTGCAAGCGCACGGGCAACGCCCCCTTCTGCGACGGCGCGCACAAAAGTCTGCCGCCCGAATGACCGCGAAGCCCTTCACGGCAATAAAAAACGCCCGTTTTGTGTTGTAACATCAAACGGCGCCCGGACTCCAGGCTTCAAACAACGCAGAAAAGCGACGAAGCGCGGCCTTGCCGCATTTCCATTGACTAATCCGGCTGAAAAGGCATAGCTTGACTTAAACATAAACGCAAACACAGGCCAGCGTTTCTGGCGTGGAAGGAGAACAAAAAATGAAATCGAAAATCACGGCAGGCATCTTGATACTGACATTGGCCCTCGCCGGAGCCTCTTTTACCGGATGCAGCAAGGCGCAGTCCGGCGCGGCCATCGGCGCGGGCGCGGGCGCCTTGGGTGGCGCGATCATCGGGCATCAATCCGGCCATCGCACCGAAGGCGCTCTGATCGGCGGCGCGGTCGGCGCCGCTGGCGGTTATGCCGTCGGCAATGAGATGGACAAGAACGACCAAAACTACCAGTACAACGAGCCGCGGCCGCGTTATGACTACCGCGACGACCGCTATTAATGCCGGTCGAATTGCAATTCCGCGGATAAGCCATCGCAACGGGGGCGGGAATCATCGAATCCCGCCCCTCTTCGTGTTTTCAACCTGAAATCAAACGCGGGAGAAAGATGATAAGACTGGCCTGCAGAATTCCGTTTATTTTCGATTCAGCACCGCGGCCATTATGGAGCGGCCCCAATGGTGTTGCGGCAAGGATTTGCGGGCCGCTCCCTGACGGTCGCGGTACTGATTGCATCATCCCGGGAAAAGTTGATGGAATCGTGCGGAATAGTCATTACATCGCTCAAAGTCTCAAAAAAATCCACCTGCCTTTGTTGATCATCAGTATTGTTTCAATGACAATTGGCGGAACGATGAATCTCGCGGCGAATGAAAACCATGAAACTCCATCTGACGCAAGCGGCAAAACGCCGCTGATCGCACGACAGGACATCAGCACGACGAACGCGCTGGTTTACGAATTCTTCGGGCAAGGCCCGGAAGGATTGCTCGAAGGCACCGTTGTGCGTCCGGCCGGCGACGGACCGTGGCCCGTGATCGTCGTCAACCACGGCGCGAGCAACCAGCCTCTGGACAAAGCCATGCAAATCGGTCCGGCCCTCGCGCAACGCGGCTACGTGACCATCGCCCCGCGCTACTCCTTCGCCGGTCCGAAGCACGACGGCGGAACCGGACCGTCGCGCCGCGAGCAAGACGTGAAGCTCTGCATCGCCGCCGCGAAATTCGCCCAAGCCCTTGACTTCTGCGACTCCGAACGCTGCGCCGTCGCTGGCATCAGCGCGGGCGGATTCCTCATTCTCCGCGTTCTGACGCAACGCCCCCAGCCCTTCAAGGCGGCGGCCGTCGTCTCGGCCGGTATTGGCGCGATACCCGATGAAGAATCGGAGCTCGACCGCATCGCCACGCCCCTGCTCGTGCAACACAGCGCCGCCGACGAAGTTGTACCGGTCGCCTACGGCGAGAATCTTTATCGCTTTCTCCAGCAGCGCAAGCCGGAGCTCCCGGCCAAGTTCCTGATTTACGAAGGCGCTCCGCACGACCTTTACCAGTGGAATGGCGCGCGCCTCGCCAACGACCTCGCCGATTGGTGCGACCCGATCCTCAAGTCAAAAAAATAGGTTTTCTCTTTATTTCGCCGCGAGTTCCAGCTCGTTGCGGGCGTAGGCTGCGTCGAGCGAGGCGTCGATCACGCATTCGTATCCGCGCAGGATGGCCACACATTCACCGTTCGAGGCGTCCACGAAATCCATGTCCGCCGCGGCCCGGTGCGGAGTGAAGTCATTGACCCGGACGCGCAGCTCCACGCCATCCGCCGGAAACGCGGCGCGGAACTGGCGATACTCCGCCACGCTCACCGGCAGCGACGCATGCCCCAGCGTCTCGCGGCTCCATAGCGTCATCAACTGAAAGCCGCAATCGAGCGCCAGCGGATCGGCCAGCCAGGATTTCCGCAGCGGCTGCGCGATCCACTCCTTCGGCTCCGGCGCGCACGCCACGCGCGCCGCGATGCCCTGCTCCGAGCAGCCCAGCATCTCGCGGATGCCCTGCAGCGCCTCGCCATGAAACAGCGAATCGGGACGGTAAATCGCATCCAGCGCCTTGCCATACGGCGCACGCTCCGCCTCGAATGGCGCCGGGGCGCTGCGGCTGTAGCGCTGCGACAGCACCGCCTCCGCGCGATAATACAACGGCGTCCGGCCGTTCGCCGCTATGCCCTGCGCCTCGACCGGAACGAAAAACTGCTTGCCTTGCTTGCGCGCCTTTCCCGTAAAAAATCGCACGTGCGCCGGATCCGCGCCGTTCAGGATCACGCCCTTCAGCACCTGCAAGTTGTTGAAACCGAGCAGTTTCATGCCCGGATTCGCATGCAGCGCGGCATGACCGAGCCACTCGAACATGATCGCCGCCGGCGCCACCGCCTTGCCATCCAAAACATGCGAACGTAGAAACGGATAGTCCTCCAGTGTCACCGCCCGCTCATACGCCAGCTTCAGCGAAGCATCTGCAGACACAACCGCTTGCACAGCCGAGGGCGGCTGTGCCACATTGCCCGCGCTTTCCGGGCTCATGAGCGCGCTGTCGTTCTGCATCGCGCCAAGCACGACGACTTCCACCGCCGCGTCATCCGGCGCCAGGCTCAGCTCGCGCACGAGCAGCTCCGCGCCCGCGCGCAAGCCGATCAGGCCGATGCCTTCCGCTTCGAACACCCGCGCCAGCTCCGGAGTCACCATGCCGCCGTTCCACGGCCCCCAGTTCAGCGCCGCCACGCGGCAATCGGGCCGCCGCAATGCCTCGGCCTGCGCGATTTTATTCAACGCCTCATTGGCCATCGCGTAATCCGCCTGGCCGCGCCTGCCAAAGCGGCCCGTGCTGGAGCTGAACAGCGCCATCGTTTTCAGCGGATCATCGCCGATCGCTGCAAGCAGATTGCGCAAGCCCTCGACCTTCACGCCATACACCGCGTCGAAGTCTTCCGGTGTTTTGTCTTCGATGAGTTTGTCGGCCAGCACGCCCGCGCCGTGAATCAACGCCGTCACCGGCCCGGCCTGCGCGCGGATTTGCTCCAGCGCCGCCGTCAACGCCTTCGCGTCGCGCACGTCCACGGAAAGATAG
Source organism: Candidatus Sumerlaeota bacterium (assembly GCA_016928995.1). Lineage (GTDB taxonomy): Bacteria > Sumerlaeota > Sumerlaeia > JAFGJS01 > JAFGJS01 > JAFGJS01. The sequence goes on from JAFGJS010000024.1 coordinate 11,243, forward strand.
ATCGCCTTGGCGCCGCTCGCCTCGATCCGCGCGAGCGTTGCGCGAATCTCACGGCTGGCCATGATGCGTCGGCACTGCGCCTCAAGTTCCTTGGGCGTGGGCTTGCCCTCGGCGCGTTCGAGCAGCGCCTTTTTGATCGACGCCGCATCGTCCAATGCTTTCAACCAATCCGCCTCATCCTCCGGCGCCGCGCTGCGCCCGAGCAAGACGATCGTCGCCTTCGACGCCTCCGCCAGCGCCACGGCGCATTCCGCCGTCACGCCACGGCCGCCGCCGCTGATCACGACCACGTCGCTCGGACCCAGCGGCAAAGGCCGCTCTGCGTCAAACGCCTCATCGCATAAAGTCAGCGTTGTCTCGTCCGATGCGGAAAGGCCGCATTCCGTAATGCCGCGATGCAACGCGCGTTGCACGATCCATTCCGCCGCGGCATCCGCGCCGATTCCCGGCGCCACATCGAGCGCACGGCAGCTCGTCTGCGGCCATTCATGCCCGGCGGTTTTGGCCAATCCCGCCAGCGCGCCGGAAAGCGGCTCGCTGTTCGCCTCCAGATCGCCCAGACCGAACATGCCGTCGAGCCGCGAGGCCGTCGTGAAAAACGCCCCGCCATTTCCGCCTGATTTGCGTAATGCCGCCGCGCAATGCTGCGCCGCGCGAAACGCCCCGAGCAAAAACGCATCGTCCGCGCCAGACGCCGGCGCCGCAAGCACAAGCCCCGCCAGCGTTTCCGGCGGCTGCAATTCCGTATTGTTTAATTCAATAATTTCCGCATGCGCGCCTGCCGCCTTGAACAGTCCGGCAAGCGCCGCGCCGAGTTCCGCGTCGCCGCCGATCCAGACGACCGCTCCATCCGTCAGCGCCAACGCCTCCGCGTCCAGCGCGCCATCGGCTGTGACCGCCCGCAGCGCCTTGCGCACGAGCGCTGGTTCAGCTTGCTGCGCAGCCGGGGCTGGTTGAGCCTCTTCTTTCGCGGAGGTGCGCGGCGCCACGGAACGCGCCGTGCCATTGCCGTTCGACTGGCTCAGGCGGTTCACGATGTCGCCCAGCGTCTGCAACCGGCCGAGCTCCTCCGGCTGCACCGGCGGCAGCTCCGGCAGTTGTTCTTGCAGCGCGCTGAGGATCTCCACGCGCTTGATCGAATCGATCCCAAGGTCCGAATCAAGACCCATTTCGAGCTCCAGCATCTCCGCCGGATAGCCGGTCTTATCCGCGATCACGGCCAGCAACGTGATTTTGATTTTCTCCAGGCTCTCGCCCTTCGCTTCGCCTTCCGCGACCGGCGCCGCGCTGGCGGAAAGGTCGGCCTCGGACAGCCGCGCGACAATATCGCCCAGCGTGCGTAAGCGGCCCATCTCCTCCGGCTGCACCGGTGGCAGCTCCGGCAGCCGCTCCTGTAACGCACTGAGAATCTCCACGCGCTTGATCGAATCAATGCCCAGGTCGGAATCAAGACCCATGTCCAGTTCGAGCATCTCCTCCGGATAACCCGTCTTTTCCGCGATCACCGCCAGCAATGTCTTTGTCACGGTCTGCAGCGCCGCCGATTCCGCGGCGGGCGGTTCGGGCGCCGCAGGAGGTGTTTTCGTTTGTGGCGGCGCCGCTGGCGCTGTTGGCGCAGCCGGAATTGTCGGACCAGTCGGACCAGTCAGACCTGTCGGACTCGTCAGACTTGTCAGGCTCGTCTGAGGCGCCGCGAACTGCTGTTGGGGCGCAGACCCGAGTGGATTGCCCACCGCCGTTTGCAGGATCGCGCGCTGCTGTTCGATCAACGCCTGAAACGCCTGGGCCGACGCCTGCTGATTCGCCAAAAACTGCTGATGCAGCTGCGCCGTTTGCTGCTGCATGCTTTTCAACGCCGCCAGATTTTCCTGCGTCAAGCGCAACGCATCCTGCAGCGTCGCGTTGTTGGCCGGCGGCTGTGGCGTTTCCGCCGGGTTCGATCCTGTCGTTTGACTCATTAAACTTCCCCGTGTGTCGAATTCCTGTTTTGGCGCCAGCGCCACGGCGCCGGACGCGCCGCTTGTTTCCAGTTTGCGCGGCGAAGGCGGACGCTGCTCCTTCGGCTTGACGTAGTTCGCGCCGCAGATCTTCACTGTGAATTTCGGCTTCGGCAGCGCTTCGAACTCCTCCTGCGTTTGCGCCTCGGCGTCCCACTTTTGCAGATCGACCGCGCAACCAAGCGCCGCAAGCTGCGCCAACGCGCAGCCCAAGTCATAAGTCCCCGAACGCCGGCCGCGCGAAGCGTCCACGCTGAGCGTGACGCAATCCTGGCCCTGCAAAATCGAATCAGCCAAGCCGGATAAAACCTTGCCCGGACCGATCTCCACAAACACGCGCGCGCCTGCTGCGTGCATCGCTTCGATTTCGCGCACAAACTCCACCGGCCGCCCGAGCTGCGACGCCAGCAACTCGCGCGAGGCGTTCGCGTCCACCGGATACTCCTCCGCCGTCGCATTGGCGAACACCGCGCAACGCGGCTCGCCGAACGCCTCCCGCTTCAACGCCTCGAGGAACGGCGCGCACGCGTCGCTGACCAGCGAACTATGAAACGCCGCGGCCACGGGCAGACGCACGCCCTTCAGCTTGCGCTGCTTCAGTGCGGCCTCGGCCTTATCGAGCTCCGCCGTCGCGCCCGAAATCACACATTGCTCCGGCGCGTTTTTATTCGCGATGATCAGATCGAGTTTCTCTTCGTTCAGCGCCTGTTCCACATCCTCCAGCCGCGCGCGCACGGCGATCATGCCGCCCTTGTCGCCGCCGCCCGAGGCCATCAGCTCGCCGCGTTTGCGCGAAAGCCGGATCAACGCCGCCTCATCGAATGCGCCGCTCGCGCAAAGCGCGCTCAACTCGCCGTAGCTATGCCCCGCCGTCAGCTGCGGCTCCAGCCCGAACTCGCGCAACACCGCCAGCGCCGCAAAACTCGCCGCGCCAAGGGCCGGTTGCGCGACAGACGTCGCCGTCAGCGCCGCCGCCTGGCTTTTCTCCGTCTCCTTGTCGAACGCCGGAACCGGATAGATCCAATCGCTCAGCCGCGTGTCCGCGTCCGGCGCGGCCTGCGCGAACGCCGCGTTCGCCGCCGCAATCGCGTTCAGCGCCGCCGGGAATTGGCACACCACGTCCTTGAGCATGCCGCAATATTGCGATCCCTGTCCCGGAAAGAGCGCCGCCACTTTTCCTTCGAGCTGGCCGCTGCCGAAATACGTCCCGTCCGGCGTGCTCCAGCGCCGCGCATCCGGCTGCGCCTCAAGCTGCTTCAACGCCGCCGCGATCCGCTTGCTCCAATCGTCCTTGTCCCGCTCCAGCGCCATCACGAGCCGGCACTGCGCGCTTGCGTCGAATTTTTTGCGCGAGGACGCCGCCAATCGCCGCACGATTTTCCAGTCATCTGTTTGCGGCAGCGCATTCAGCTGCGCCTTGATCCCGTCCACGGAATCCGCCGACCACGCCGCGATCAGCTCGCCGCCGTCCCAATCCGCCTTCGCTTTTTCCGGCTTATACTCCTCCAGCACGCAGTGATAGTTGCTGCCGCCGAAGCCGAACGCGCTCACGCTCGCCCGGCGCGGATGATCCGCGCTTGGCAGCCACGGACGTTTGTCCGTGTTCACATAGAACGGCGTCGTCCCCGCCGCCACGGCCTCATGCGGCTGCTCCACCTTCAGCGTCGCCGGAATCACCTTGTTGCTCAGCGCCAGCGCCGCCTTGATCAAGCCCGCCGCCCCGGCCGCGGCTTTGGCGTGACCGATCTGCGACTTCACGCTCCCCAGCGCGCACCACTCCTTGCGCGGCGAATACTCCGCGAACACCTTCGTCAGCGTCCGCGCCTCGATCGCATCGCCCACCTTCGTGCCCGTGCCGTGCGCCTCGTGCAACTCGATGGTCTCCGGCGAAACGTCCGCGCACTCATACGCGCGCCGCAATGCACGCTCTTGTCCGCGCACACTCGGTTCATAAATCGCCTGGCCCTTGCCGTCGCTCGACGTGCCCAGGCCTTTAATCACCGCGTAAATCTTGTCGCCGTCACGCTCAGCGTCTTCCAGGCGCTTGATCACGATTAAGCCCACGCCCTCGCCCAGCGTCGTGCCGTCGCTGTCCGCGCTGAACGGACGCGCATGCCCCGACGGCGAAAGCGCCGGCGTCTTGCTGAAGCACATATACATGAAGATGTCGTTGAACGTGTCGATCCCGCCGGTCAGCGCCACATCGCAACGCCGCGTCAGCAGCTCCATCGACGCCAGGTTGATCGCCGAAAGCGCGCTCCCGCACGCCGCATCGCACACGCAGTTCGTTCCGCCCAGATCCAGATCGCTCGCGATACGCCCCGCCGCCACGTTGCCCAGCAACCCCGGAAACGACGACTCCTGCCACTCCACATACGATTCCGAAATCCGCTGGATCGCATCCGCCGCGGCGTCATCCGGCACGCCCGCGTCGCGCAACGCACGCCGCCAGCGCGGATAACCCATGCGCGCGGCCAGCGGAATCACCAGCTCCAGCGTCCCCGTCACGCCCAGCACCACGTTCGTGCGCTCCGGATCGAACGCGCGGCCGTCCGGACCATAGTTCGCATCACGCAGCGCCTCGCGCGCCATCATCATCCCCAACAGCTGCGTCGTGTCCGTCCCTTCCAGCGCGTTCGGCGGCATCCCGAACGCCATCGGATCGAAATCGACCGGATTCAAAAACCCGCCCTTGTGCGCGTAAGCCTTGTCGCGCGCCTTCTTGTCCTCCGCGTAATAATCCGCCGGATCCCAATGCGTGTCCGGCGGCACGTCCGTGATCGCGTCCACGCGCCGTTTGATCAGCGACCAATACTCCTCCAGCGAATCCGCCTTCGGAAACCGGCACCCGATCCCCACAATCGCCAACGGCTCAAACCGCGTTGCATTTTTCGATGATGTTTGCTTTTCTTTGCTCATTATTCCTCTGCGTCTTTGCGCTTTTGCGTTAAATATATTCAGATGCCAATCCACGCCTCTATTTGCTCCACCGTCGCCGGCCGAACCTGCGCCATTTTCGCCGGAACCACAATCCCCTGTTGCCGCAACACGTTCAACCGCGTGATCACCGCCGCGCCGAACAATAAATTCAGCGCCACGTCCACCGCCTTGCGTCCTTCCACCGGCTCTAAATGGCTGCCCTTGGCCCACTCGTTGAACGCCCCCATCGCCGGACCGCACCACACCTGGTAATCCATCTGCCGCCCGGCACGGCCCTCATTCGCCCAGGTGCTCGCCTGACCCAGGTACGAACGAAACACCAGCGCCAGCTTGTGCTTCGGATCGCGCTCCGCCCGCTCCACCTGGCTCGGATCGCGTTGCAGGAAAAACTCCCGCGTCCCGGCCCACGCCTCGTCAAACGGCATTTGGAAAAATTGCTTCTCCAGCTTCGCCCGCTCCGGCGCCGGAATCTCGTCCAGCGAATCGTACTGGCGATACAGCTCGTATAGCCGCTGCCCGCGCATGGCGAACATCGTCCCGCGCTTCAGCACCTGCACCTGCACGCCCATCTCGAACATGTCCGCCGCCGGCGCCATGATCACGTCCGCCTGCTCCGCCTGTTGCAGCATCCGCCGCACCGCGTCGCACGTGCCGGACTCCACACACGCCTGATTCACCGAACCGGTGACGATATACGCCGCGCCCATCGCGAACGCCGCGGCGGCCGCTTCCGGCGCGCCGATCCCGCCGCCCAGCCCCACACGCAGCCGCTCCGCATAGCCGTATTGCTCCTGCAGCCGGTCGCGCAACGCCATGAACGCCGGCAGCATCGCCAGCGCCGGACGATTGTCCGTGTGCCCGCCCGAATCCGCCTCGGCCGTGATGTCCTGCGCCATCGGAATCTCGCGCGCCAGCACCGCCTGATCCTGCGTGATGTCCCCGCGCCGCACAAGCTCGCGGAGCAAATCCTCCGGCGGCGGCGAGAAAAATTTCGTCGCCACCTCGATCCGCGACACCTTCGCGATCACCCGGTTCGGCGCCACGATGCGACCGTCCGCGTCGCGATAAATCCCGCTCACGCGATACTTCACCACCGGCATCGTCAGCCCCAGGTACGCCGCCGCCTCCGCGCAACGCACGCCTCGATGCAAATATAAATCCACCGTCGCCAGCTCATGCGCCGGTTCGTTCGGACTATGAATCAAATTAAAACCATACGGATGCCCGCCGTTGTCCAGCTCGGACTGAATGCGGTCAACCGCCTGCTCGATCCGCTCAACCGCCTGCCCTGCCGCGCCGTAAAACGACAGCAGCCCGGCCCGGCCCAGCGCGATGGTCAACACTTCCGAATTGATCCCGTTGGCCATGCCCCCGGCTACGTAGGCGAACTTCAAACCATGATCCGCGCAGAACGTCGCATCGCCCAGCGCCGTCAGCGGACACGCCGGAATCACGCCCAGCGCCGGTTCGCCATCCCCCGCGCCGGCGCCCAGCGTCGCCGCGCCGCCGCAAGCCAGCGCCGCGCCGCCATCCGGCCGTTGCAGGATGTACAGCAACTCCCCGACTCGCCGCAACGCCCCGGCCTGCGCATCCGCATCCTCGAAAACCGACCCGCCGCCGTTCGCCTGCCAGCGCCCGATCGGCTCGCGCATCCCCGCCGCCGCCTGCGCCAAGCCACCTTGGTCAATCGCCTGTTGCGCTGAATTCAAAAAAGTTCCTTTCCGCTGTAGGGTGGGCCTTGGCCCACCATGTTTCTTGAATTGCCGCATCGCCATGTGAAATGCAGTTGCCCCAACCGTGAGAGAGGGCTCGGATGCGGATAATACTTACGAAAGCCGCTTGAAAACCGTTTTGCACGACCACCCTTCGCGAAAGCAAAAAAATATTGCCGCCGCTGAATGGATCGAACTGATGAGTATGCCGGTTCAAACCCGAACGCTCAACGAAAAAACGACGCCTCAAACGGACTCCACAACCGGCGCTGACAAGTTAGACTGGTTCGCAGAATTCCTTATGTTTTCAATTCAGTGCCTCGACCGTGAGGGAGCGGCCCAACTGGCGTTGCAGCAAGGGTTTGCGGACCGCTCCCTCACTGTCGCGGCACTGATTATAATGGTTCATCGAAAATAGATACAAGCATGCAGAACAGTCTTGTGAATATCTCATCGCAAGCGTGTTTGGGATTAAGCGCATACTCGAACTAAAATGCAGCCGATGCCACATACCAAATAACCGCTCCAGTTTAGGGTGGACAATGCGCGCCCATTCGCCATTAATCGCCGTAGATTAATCTGAGTGACAGATGTTGCGCGCCTAACGCTTTGGACTGCGGCGGCCATGCCGCCGCCTTAGTCAAACGGCTGGACGCAAAGCTATTTCGGAAGATCTTTCCGGACCAAGGCGCAGGCACGGCCTGCGCGCTCCAAAGAAACACTCCCTGCGTAACATCAGTGAGCTAAAATATCCAGCCTTCAGCAAAGCACAAAGGCAGCGCGATGCGGTTCACGGCGGACCTGCACATCCATTCGCATTTCTCGCGAGCCACGAGCAAGAGCCTCAATTTCGAGCAACTGACCCGCTGGGCTCAGCTTAAGGGCATCCATGTCATCGGCACGGGCGACGTCTCGCATCCCGGCTGGCTCGCGGAGATCAAACAAAAACTCGATCCCGCCGAGGAGGGCCTGTTTCAACTCAAGCCCGAACTCGCCCGCGCCGTCGAGGACGAAGTCTTTCCCGTTTGCCGCAATCCCGTGCGCTTTTTGCTCGCCGGAGAAATCAGCAACATCTACAAGAAAAACGGCAAGGTGCGCAAAGTCCACCACGTCGTCTTCATGCCCTCGCTGCTAGCCGCGGAAAAGTTCCAGGCCAGCCTCGAAAAAATCGGCAACATCCGCTCCGACGGGCGGCCGATCCTCGGCCTTTCCTCGCACGACCTGCTGGAAACCGTGCTCGAGACCGATCCGCAGGCCTGCCTCATCCCCGCGCACGTCTGGACGCCCTGGTTCGCGCTCTTCGGCTCCAAATCCGGCTACGACGACATCGAGGAATGCTTCGAAGACCTGACGCCGCACATCTTCGCGCTCGAAACCGGACTCTCCTCCGATCCGCCGATGAACTGGCGCGTCCCTGCGATCGACCAATACACGCTGGTCTCGAACTCCGACGCCCACTCGCCGGAGAAACTCGCGCGCGAAGCCAATCTGTTCGACACCGAGCTCTCCTATCCCGCGATCTTCGAAGCCCTGCGCGCCAATGACGGCAAGACTTTCCTCGGCACGATCGAATTTTTTCCCGAAGAAGGCAAGTATCACCTCGACGGCCATCGCAAATGCGGCGTGCGCTGGAAGCCCGCCATGACGCTGGAGCACAACGGCCTGTGCTCCGCCTGCGGACGCCCCGTGACGGTAGGCGTGATGCATCGCGTGGAGCTGCTCGCCGGTCGCCCGGAAAGCGAATATCCTTCGGATCGGCAGCCCTTCCACAGCCTGATCCCGCTGCCCGAAGTTTTGGGCGAGATTTATCAAGTCGGCCCGGCGTCCAAGCGCGTCCGGCAAGCATACATGCAGCTGCTCGCCGAGTTCGGCCCGGAGCTGACCATTTTGCGCCAAACGAATATTGAGGATTTGGAGCGCTCCGGCGGCAAGTTGCTCGCCGAAGCCATCGCGCGCATGCGCCAGGGCCACGTCCGCCTCGACGCCGGCTATGATGGCGAATTCGGCGTGATCAAACTCTTCGACGAAGCCGAACGCCACGCCCTCGCCAATCCGGGCCAGCTGGATTTATTTGAATGATCGATCTCGCGCAGAGCCGCGAAGACGCGGAGAGATTGTCCAGCCCCCTTTTCGAGGTCCATTTGAAATGAGAGAATTTCTACTTGTTTCTTGTTTTCGTCTCCTTGCAAACTGCATTGGCC
>JAFGJS010000025.1 GCA_016928995.1 Candidatus Sumerlaeota bacterium
AATCGGCAACGCCGCCGTCAGCGAAAGCGAATACGAAATCGCCGGCCTCACCGCCGGCCAGCAATACTGGATTCGCGTCCGCGCCATTCGCGGCGGCGAGTTCGGCCCCTGGAGCGACCCCGCAACCCGCGTCGCCAACGTCTGACGCGGCCAGGATCGAAGCGGATATGCAAACCGCAAGAGCGCTTTTCGCTCCCGAACGAGCGCTCGGCGCTCCTGCATAAGCGCATTGATCGGCTGCACGAGTGCTTTTCGCTCCTGCATTTGTACATTTACGGCCCGCAAAAGTGCTCCGCGCGGCTGCATTTGTGCTCTTACGGGCTGCAAGAGCACTCCGCGCTCCTGCAAAAGTGCTTTTGCAGTCCGTAAAAGTGGTCTTGCAGGCGAAAGGATGACTTCGACAGACGGATTAAGTGCTTGTAATCCCAATAGGTAAAGTGATATGGACAAAATACACGCGAAAATCGGCTTTTTTGACCTTCGCTTTTCGCCCTTTTCATGGCCCGGCGAAAGCGAACCGAGCAACACCTTCATGGTAGTGCTGTGAATGATCTCTTTGTGAAGATAGGCAATATGAACTACAGAAATGAAATCAAAGATATCGCATTGACCGTGAACGATGGCTTGACTGCTTATATTGCCGTTCATAATGCAATCTTTCGTGATTCGGCAACGTTCAAAAGCTTTCTTAAGAATCTGACAGGTCGAGGGGTGCCGATGTCAAAGTTACTTTCCGATTCCGAAGCGCTCCTGCCGTTATGGGATACCATTCAGCAAGAAGTGGACGTTTTCCGACAGTCATCATACTCTTTCTTGTCGAAAGACGAACAGCATTACTATGACATCCTTTCGCGTTATGTGAAATCCGTCCGTAAGACGGTCATTGCGCTGATTGAGCGACAACAGTTGATGAATGAAGGCAGCAAGGGCAGGTCGGGGAATCCAATGACTTGGAATGCGTTTCAAGAAAAGGAAGACAACTATCAGCAATCAGTCCAAGAATATATGGCGATAGGTCAGGAATTGAACAACGCCGCTCATCTTATCTATTGAAAGGAAAAACAGATATGGAACTCGAAAAGAAAGATCGTCTCATGCTGATCAATCAATATCTTATTCTTGAGAAATTGGACCCAGACCCAGACAATGCAAATAAATATAAGTACTATCAGGGAATACTGAAGCATGGTTTTGAATCTGAGTACAGTGCATTTTTATCGGATATTGATGATGGATTATCGAAGGAAGATTGTCAAAAAGTACAAGCATTCCTGAATCTCTACCGTTTTATTAAGAATTCATTCGATGCACTGGATGACAAGGGTGAAATAACTGAAGAACAGATACGATTTAAAGGATTTGATGGAACCTACGAATCTTTGCATCTGGCCTTTGCTCGCCATTTAATTAACGAGAAAGAGTATTGCAGTGAACTACGTCAAGGTCAGGAAGACTCGGATTTAAATAGTCATTGTACCATGCTCGATTATTATACGAGAATGTTCGAGCTATGGTGTAAATGGAATCATCCCGGAAAAATGACAGCTAAACAAATAGAGGAGCTGGTCACGCCATCAGCGACCACACCCTCGTCGTAACCTCCCGCCAGCGCGATAGCGCAGAACTCAGAACGGGCATGATCGGCGCCGCCCTCACGGACCCAAAGGTGCAGCCTCTGCACCCTGAGTTATAGGAAAGGACACGAAATGCCACTCTTCGGAAAACCTAAAAAGACCGAACTTGAAGCGGCAGTGGAGTTTGTGCAGGATGTTTGCCTGCAAGCGCAAGCGCAGTGGCCAGCCATTTGTGCTAGCTTCGAACCACTTGAGTCGCAGTTCGCTTCCTATCGTGACGACAAGATTGCAGCATACGAGTTCATGATCGCGGCGATCTCTGTGCAATTGCAGGCTGTTTCGAATTTACTGCCGCCTGACCAAGGTTCTCGTATTCGGGCGCACGTCTTGGAGTGTTTGATCAACGATGATGTTGGCGACTATGCCAGAATGGCTATCGCAGCGTATGACGCGGAGTGGGATAAGTCGATGGCACAAGAAGAAGTTCCATCTAATGGAGTCGCTTGTTTACTCTATGACAAGATCGGATTATCCAACAGCGTCACTGTCGACGGCGATGCTTTCAAGAATCCTTTTCTTATTATGACTCTGGGCATGGTCATTGTTCAATTTGGTGGCGCGTGGTGGAAAAACTACATTGAACGTAATCGAATTGTCGCCTAGCCTTGCGACGAAACCAATTAAAAACGACATGATGAAGGAGCACTTTTTCAATTGTCGGGTTATGGCAAACATTAGCCCCGAATGGGGCTTGACATACCAGCCCAGGGCGACGCCCTGGGTTGGCGGACGCCCATGATTTAACATGCCCTGCAGGGGCATGACATCACACCTCCGGTCAAGGAGCCTGCCATGTCGCAATCGCTGTCGAAGATTTTGCTGCACGTGGTGTTCAGCGCGAAACAGCGGCGGGATTTGATCCCGCCGGAATTGCGGGAGGGGCTGCACGCATACCTTGCGGGTGCTTGCCGGGAGCAGGGGAGTCATGCGTATCGGGTGGGCGGGACGGAGAACCATGTGCATCTGGCGTGCACGTTGCCGCGAACGTTGGCGGTGGCCGATCTGCTGGAGGGGACCAAGCGCAGTTCATCGAAATGGATGAAAAAGGAAGCCCCGAAACGTTGCGGAGATTTCGTGTGGCAGAATGGATACGGCGCGTTTTCATTGGGGCAGTCGCAATTGCAACGGTTGATCCGGTATATTGACAATCAGATGGAGCATCATCGGAAAGAGGATTTCAAGGCGGAGCTGTTGGCGTTGCTGGATAAATACGAGGTGGATTACGACGAACAATACCTGTGGGAATGAGGGGTGTATATCATGCCCTTTCAGGGCATGGGTGGTTTTGTGCGCAGACCCAGGGCGTTGCCCTGGGCTGGTATGTCATGCGCCATTGGCGCATACGTGCAAATGGCATGGAGGGAGCCTTGCCGTGCGGGATCGTGGTGTAGATCAGGGTGAAAATCAATAATACTAACTAATGCGATATTGCGGGAGGTTTGGTTTTGAAAAGACGTGTCCGGACCGAAGTGTATGGAAAATGGGAAGATGCTGGGCAGCCCAATTGGGACATCGAATCAACAATTCGCATCTGCATCGAAGTAAACTCCTCACTAAAAAAGGATGGGCAGAATCCCGCTCCCAAATTTCGTAAAGCCATCGAAGCGGACGATGGTGTTTACATCAAGCAATGGGTGTTGGGATGTAGTTTTGAATGGATTAACCCGCGAAAAAATAAATAGGCATAACCAGGCCTGAAAACGCTGTTCGCTTTGCCATTTACTGTCCCAAGGACATAGCGATGCGTTTTTCGTAGTTGACGGTTTGGGCGTGATGGGGGGCGGCGGATTGGGGGGCGTGGAGGATGGCTTCGACTAAATCTTGCATATCGCCGCCGAGGGGGTGGATGGGAGCGCCGGCTTGCTGGGCGAGGTCTTCGACAGTCATGTCGTCGAGAAAAATTTGATCCCACGGGCGCAGGGCGTTGGCCGGGATGAGGTAATAGTCGCACGGCGCGTGCTCGCGGATCGTGCGGACGAAATCGCAGCCGGCCAGCAAACCAGTGACCGTGATCTCCTTGCCGAAAATCGCGCTCCAGGATTGCATCAGCGCCACGTCAAGGCCGCCAATCCGTTTGAGTCGTTCGATCGCCGGAGCGAGCATCTTATACCCCAGCGCGCCCGTGACGACGCCGATGCGCCGCGCGGGATGGATGGATGGCGGCAGTTTCTTTTCCAACCGCTTCCACGGCTGCATGAAGCGGTAAACCATACCGACGCCGTTTTCGATCTGCGGCAAGTCATGTCGTCCGCGATAACTCGGCAGCCGCGTATCGCTCATCAGGTAAAATTCGTCGCCGAGATAGATCAGCTTGTCGCCGGTCTCCTGCTCATATTGCCGCTGGATCGGCTTGATCGTTTTGATCAGCGCCCGCGCGTATTCCGGCGTGACCGGATCGAGCTGCGGCAGCTTGTCGCGATGATCCGTAAGCCCCACCGGCACGACAGCGACGGAACGCAGCCACGGCCAATAGCCGCGCAGCTCGCGGACGGTGTGGAGCAAATGCTCGCCGTCGTTCCAACCGGGACATAAAACGATCTGCGCATGAAATTCGAGCTCGTGCTCCGCCATGAAATCGAAAAACTTCTGCACCGGCTCGATGTTCTCGCGCCCCAGCATGCGCTTGCGCAATTCCGGCTCCGTGGCGTGCACGGAGATGTAAAGCGGACTGAGCTGGTATTCCGCGATGCGCTCGAAGTCGCGCTCGCTCAGGTTCGTGCCGGTGATGTAATGACCGTAAAGGAACGACAGCCGGTAATCCTCGTCCTTGAAGTAGAGCGGCTTGCGCAGACCCTTGGGCAGTTGATGAATGAAACAGAACGGACAGCGATTGCGGCAGGCTCGCGCGCGGAACGGCTCGAAATCAACGCCGAGGAACTCGCCGTATTCGCGGTGGATTATCGCCGTGCACCCGGCGCCGTGTGGATCGAGCCAGCGCAATTCAATCTCCGGCTCCGCCGCGTGAAACATGAAATCAATCATGTCCTCGATCTCGCGGCCATTGACCGTAAGCACGACGCAGCCTTTGGTCAGACCGGCGCGCGCGGCCAAGCCATCCGGTTCCACTTTGCTGACGATCGCCCCCTGATTGCCGCGTGCCTTTTTCATGAGTCGTCACCCTAGCGCCATTCCAGCCGGTGCGCATTGACGATGGTTTCGATCTCGCCATGATCCAGCCAAATAAGGCCGCACTTGCCGCAAGTGTCGATCAGCACGTGACCCGGTCCATAATACGGATGCGCCTCCATCTTGCGCTTGCAGGACGGACAGGATAAAACGCGCTCCAGTTCCTCTGCTGTGATCGGTTGTTTCGGCGTCTCCACGGGATCAATCCTCGCCGCGCGTGTGTTGATGATTGGCAGAAACGTGGCCTGTTGCGTCAACACGCCCCGGCAGTTCAGGCAATGCCAGACCTGCCGCCCCTCCAGCGACGCCGTGGCCATGATCGATCGGCAAACCGGACAATCGAACTCGCTGTCCGGCTCCACGACGGCCACGCCGTCCGAATTTTTCTCCGCAAAAACGATGGACGAACAATACTCGCAAAAGAAATACTCACCCTTCGGCATAAAAGCCATCGGTCCGCCGCAATTCTCGCAATTCATGGCTGGTTTCCTTCGCATCAATGCTGACAAGTGGTGCATCTTGCCTTGCACTATTGCGAAAATCCAGCAATACTTACGGCGTTTTTTTCGCGCCGCGGAGAGAAACAGCTTGAATGTGCGGCAAGGCTTTCGCATTGCTTAAAAGCGCTCGAATCAAGCGCGATTTTCACACAGAAATGGAATTTGGAATGGCTCAACGGGTTTTGATCACTGGCGGCGCGGGATTCATCGGATCGCATTTGGCGGACTTGCTGCTGAAGGAAGGCTACGCCGTGCGCGTGCTGGACAATCTGGAGCCGCAGGTGCATGGCCCGAACGCCGCGCGTCCGGCCTATCTGCACAGCGACGTGGAATTCATCCAGGGCGACGTGCGCGATCCGGAAGCGGTGGCGCGCGCCCTGCAGGACGTCGATCTCGTCTCGCATCAAGCCGCGCTGGTCGGCGTGGGGCAATCGATGTATGAAATCGCGCGCTACACGGAGATCAACGCGCTCGGCACGGCGCGGCTGCTCGACGCCATCGTCCAGACTCCCGCCATCCGCGACCGCATGCAACGCATCGTCGTCGCCTCCTCGATGTCCTGCTATGGCGAAGGCAAGGCCTATCACCGGTCATGCGGCGAATTCGCCCCGCCCCTGCGCACGATCAAGCAAATGCAACGCGAAGAATGGGAGATCCTGGCGCCGAACGACGAGCCATGCGAAGCGCGCCCGACCGACGAAGAGCATCCCATGCGCCCGACCTCTGTTTATGCCGCCAGCAAGCACAACCAGGAGCAACTGGTCCTCGCCACCGGCCTCGCCTACGGTATAGCCGCTGTGGCCCTGCGCTACTTCGGCGTATACGGCTCGCGCCAATCCTTGAGCAACCCATACACCGGCGTCGGCGCGATTTTCAGCAGTTCACTGCTCAACGGCCGCCCGCCGCTAGTCTATGAAGACGGCAAACAAACCCGCGATTTCATCCACGTCAGCGACATCGCGCGCGCCAACCTGCTCGCCCTGCGCGAGGAGAGCGTGCGAAACGGAGCGTTCAACGTCGGAACCGGCCGCCGGATCAGCATTCTCGAACTGGCGCGGATGCTCAGCGAAAAAATCACCGGTGGAAACATCGAGCCGGAAATCACCAAACGCTTTCGCTCCGGCGACGTGCGGCACTGCTTCGCGGACACCAAGCAGGCCCGCGACTGGCTCGGTTTCTACGCCCAGGTCGCGCTGGAAGACGGCATCGACGAACTCGTGGAATCCGTGCGCGCACAAACCCCTCCGGATCGCCGCGACGAAGCGCACGATGAATTGCAAAAGCACGGACTCGTGAAATGAGGCTCCCCCGCGCCTTGCGCATGTGGCGACTGCGACATCTTCCGCCGCGCATTCCGCCGGAAAATCCGCTCGAGCTCGGAGCATGGGGCGAAGCCGTCGCCGTGCGCCACTTCTGGAAACAAGGCTGGCGCATCCTGGAGCGCAACTACGTTTACGGTAAAGCGGAGATCGATGTGATCGCCGAAGACCACGGCGAACTGGTGATCCTTGAAATCCGCACCCGCGTCGACCCAAACGTCCATCCCTCGGAAACCATCACCGCCCGAAAATCCGAAAAAATTTCACAGGCGGCGCATCAGTACATCCAGCGCCATTGCGCAGGCTGCCAGCATTTCCGTTTCGACACAGCCAGTGTCATCGTCGCCGCGGACCGCCGGTCCTACGTCATTGACCACCAGCGCGCCATGTTTTAACGCAACTTATTGAAAGTAGCGAAGCGCGCAACGTATTGCAAACTCAGAGGATTGAATCAAACCGTCGTCGGCTTCGCTGAAATGCCTATCGGCAATTTCCTGCTTGCTATTTATACGGTAAAACGTGTATAGGTATAACCTAAGAGCAATTTTCACAAGCGTCGTTGCGCAGCCATCATTGGCGCAGACGCTTCAATCAACACTGTTGATTCAACGCCTCTAGGATAAATTCATCATCCGCTGCGGCAAGCGGATGACGCGGTGAAATTCAACGCGGTGGAATGCCGCGTCAGACTACCAACGGAGCGCGAAGATGGCCCTGCATCATCCCCCACAACACCATGCTGAAGAAAAAACCGACGTCAAACTGCCCTATACCATGGCCGATCTGCTCAAGGCCAGCGTCGAGCAGAAAGCATCCGACTTGCATATCGCGGTCGGCCGTCCGCCGGTGCTGCGCATCCACGGCAACCTGGTGGATATGGATTACCCACCGCTCAAGCCGACGCACACCGAGCATCTCATTTACAGCGTCCTGACCGACCTGCAAAAGCAATTCTTCGAAGAAAACATGGAGCTCGACTTCTCCCTGAGCATCGCGAACATCAGCCGCTACAGGGTTAACGTGCACTATCAGCGCGGCACCGTGGCCGCGGCTTTCCGCACGATCCCCACCGTGATCCCGACGTTCGAAGCGCTGCATCTGCCACGACGCATCATGGAATACATCGCGCGCCGCCCGAACGGACTCGCCCTGGTCACCGGCCCCACGGGACACGGAAAATCAACTACGCTGGCCGCTATCGTCGACCTGATCAACCGCGAGAAAGACTGCCATATCATCTGCGCTGAAGACCCCATCGAATACCTGCATCCGCATAAAAAAGCGCTCGTCGAGCAACGCGAAGTCAATGAGGACACCAAATCATTCTCCACCGCCCTGAAGTTCGTTCTGCGCCAGGATCCGGACGTGATCATGGTCGGCGAAATGCGCGACCTGGACACCATCACCGCCGCGCTCACCGCCGCGGAAACCGGCCACCTGGTTTTCAGCACGCTGCACACCAACGACGTGATGCAGACCGTGGACCGCATCATCGACGTCTTCCCGCCATACCAGCAACAACAAGTCCGCGTCCAATTGGCGGCGACCATCGAAGCCGTGTTCTGCCAGCGCCTGCTGCCATCCATTCTTGGCTCCGGACGCGAACTCGCCATCGAAATCCTGCTGGGCACCGACGCCGTGCGCAGTTTGATCCGCGAAGGAAAAACAGAGCAATTGCAGACCATGCTGGAAACATCCAGCAAGCAAGGCATGCAGACTATGGACCGCAGTTTGAGCGACCTGGTGCTGCGTAAACGCATCTCGATGGAAACCGCGCGGCGCAACGCCAAGAAACCGCAGGAAGTCGAACGCTTCGTGATGAGCGGGGGCAAATAAAATCACGCGACAGCTGCTCATATATTTTTAAACTTGCCCCTATGCCCAGTCATACCGTTTAATAAAACAAAGGGAATCGGTTGGCGCATATCGCGATTCCAACAAACTACCGATCAGTATCATCCTCCATCAGGAGTCCGGTTGTGCAAACTTATCCCCTGCTCAGCCAGCCGATTTTCAAGGAGAAGATTTGGGGGGGGAGACGCCTGGAGCGCTGGTTCGCGGACCAGATGCCCGCCGATGTTCATATCGGCGAAATCTGGACGATTGCCGATCTCAAGGAAGGCTCATCCGCCGTCGCCAACGGACCGCTGGCCGGCAAAACGCTCTCGGAAGTCCGTGAAATCTGGGGACGGGAACTGATCGGAACCGCCTGGCCCGATCACGAGCCGCGATTCCCCCTGCTCGTAAAATTCCTCGACGCGCATGAAAAGCTCAGTGTGCAGGTGCATCCCAGCGAAGAGGATTGCCTGAAGCATTTTCCAAACGGCAACGGCAAAGATGAGACGTGGATCGTGCTCGAATCCGAGCATGGATTCATCTATTACGGCTTTCAGCCCGGGGTCGACATCAATGACTACGACTGGGCCATGTCCCTCGGCGCGATTGAAAAACGCCTGCGCCATGTGGAGGTCAAGCCCGGCGACTGCTTCCGCATCCAGCCGGGAACGGTGCACGCAATCTGCGGCGGAGTGATGACGCTGGAAATCCAGCAGCCTTCCGACACTACCTTCCGCATCTTTGATTACGGCCGCACGGATGACGAAGGCAATCCGCGCCCCATGCATTACCAGGAATCGCGCAAGGTCATCCGCTTCAATTACGACGAGAATCCCGCGTTGAATCCGGAACGCGTTGAGACAAAGTATGGCGCGCTGGAGCTGCTGATCGAAGTCGAGGCTTACCGCATCGAACGGGCGCAAATCGAGAAATCGCTGAAATGGGAAGTCGATCCTCGAACCGCACAGACCCTGGTCGTGCTTGAAGGCGCCGGAGAACTCAGCGGCGGCGGTGAAAAAATTGCGCTCAAACCCGGCTCGACAGCGATCCTTCCCGCATCACTCGGTTCCGTGAAACTCACGCCCGAAAAAACCGGCGGCATGCTCATCGTCATCGCCGGCGCCAGCGGAGCGCCGCTGCTGCACCAAACGTAATTTCCTCAATTTTGTCAAAAAGACATCGGGGGACGCGCCCTTGCGCATCCCCCGATGTTATGAAATATAATTGCCGCCGATATCAACGCGGCGACTGGATGATCTGCACTTCCACCGACAGATCGATGTCCTTCTGTTCCTTCACCGTCTGCTGGACCTGCATGATCAGTTCGAGGATGTCCTGCGCCGTGGCCTTGTTCTTATTCACGATGTAATTCGCATGGTCCGTCGAGACCATCGCGCCGCCCACGGTTGTGCCCTTCAGGCCGCATTCATCGATCAGCTGGCCTGCGGAATGATCCGGGGGATTCTTGAAAACGCAGCCGGATGACTTGACGCCCGCTGGTTGAATTTGACGCAGCTTCTTATAGTGGGCCAGCCGTTCCTCGATCGCCTCGGGCGAATCGTGCACCAGCCGCAGCACCGCCTCAGTGACCACCATGCCGCGCAAAGCCGAATTGCGGTACTCAAATTCATACCCGCCCTTCTTGCAGGCGAAGCGCTCCCCAGCCGGAGTGTATCCGCGCACAGCCTCCACGAACGAACCGATGGACTGATTGGCGCTGCCGGAATTGCCCGTGACCGCGCCGCCCACCGTGCCGGGAATGTCCCAAAGAAACTCGATGCCGGTCAGGTTTTCCGCCACGGCGATATTCAACAGCCGGCTCAACGGCAACGCGCAGCCGACCCGGATCAAGTGTCCGTGAATCTTGATGTCGCGGAAAGCCTGGCCCAGTTTGATCACATAGCCGTCGTAATAATCATCCGCGAAAAAACAATTGGTACCGCCGCCGAGCATGTGCCACGGCACATCATTGGCATGCGCCCAACGTAGAAATTCTCCCAGTCCTTCATCCGAATCCGCCACGACCAAAGCCTTGGCGCGGCAATCAATGCTGATCGACGTGAATTTCCCGACCGGCACATCCTGCCGTATTTCAATGCCGGGTATTTCCGGCGGGGCGAGATTGGTCATTGTGCAAATTCGCTCCTCAGACTCAGTGCAAAGAATATTCATTCTCGCGCAAATGACAACTCCGCATCATTCAACGCGATTTTCATTTTGCCTTCCCATCCGGCGAAAATGCAAGCGCATTTTGGCCCGGAAAATAATTTGCGGCGCCGAAGATCCATCACCCAAGCATAAAACTAATTGCTTGACCGTCCAGAGGGCGACAGCAATGCTATCGCAACAAAATGACTATTACACGTGCGATGAATACCGCAAAATACACCGCTACATATCGCGAAATCCTCATCATGGCGGCCCTGGCGCTGGGGATCGCCACGATTCTTGTGGTCAGCAGCCACCGCCGCATCGAACGCGTCAACAGCGACACGCTGATCATGGTTTCGTTTTACCGCGATCTGTTTGTCGATCACATTCGCATTCGCGGCTGGGAACTCGGTCCGGCGCCGTTCCTCATGCCCGACCTGCCCATTCTCTCCCTCGCCCTGGCCCTCACGTCTAACATCGGTTATGGCCTGACGCTGTATTCATTGCTGGTCTACGGCTTATTGCTGCTCAGCATGGCCGTCTTGTTCAAACCGCCAAGCGAACAGTGGGCGCATGATAAAACCTTCGCGTGGGCCACTCTGCTGACCGGTCTGTTGCTGGCCACGCTGCTCAGCGCTGGCCGCAATAACGCGCTCGCGTTTTATCTCTTGCTCCCCTGCAACCACACCGGAGCGCTGCTCTGCGGCATATGGATTTTTCTGCTGGTCAAGCGCATGGCTCTGCGCGGCGGAAATTGGAAAGCCATGCTTGGACTGTCGCTGCTGGTCATCGCGTCCACGTTCTCCGATCTCTGGCTGATTCCTCAATTCATCGCCCCCATCATCCTCAGCATCCTCGTCTTCTCCGCGCTGCGCTATATCCGCTGGCCCCTCGCGCTGGGTCTGAGCGTCAACATCGCGCTCAGCGCGGCTCTCGGCAAATACCTGATCCGCGAAATGCGAAAATATGGAATTTTCAACATCCCCCGCTCACGCGTAAAGGAATCCGAGGAATACCTGCATGCCTACCTCCGCGATTTGAGCCATATCGTCCAACACCAGCCGCTGCTGTTCGCACTGATCGCGATTTTCATCATCCTGACGCTCGCATTCTTCTGGAGCAAACGCAAAGAACTGCTGCGCCCCAATGAGCGCTCCGCAGAAACGCGAGACGAGGATTTCAATCTGCGCTTCAGCCTGTTCTTCATCCTCATCGCATCGCTCGCCTCTCTCGCCGCCCCCATCGCCTTGAAAAAATGGGGCAGCATGGAAAACATCCGCTATCTGCTTCCCTTTTTCGCCTTGCCGCCGCTGGGGCTGGGCGCCCTGCTGGCGCACTCCCTGCGAGCATGGCCCGCCAAACGCCTGTGGATCGCCGGAACCATGCTGACAGCCGTCTGCCTGGGCTTCAGTTCTCACAACATTAAATACTTCCGCCGCTCAGACTTGGCGCTCCCCTACCGCGAATCATTCCGGAAAATGGAGCGGCACCTCGCCGGACGGAACATGCTGTACGGCTACGGCAACTACTGGTACGCCCGGCTGCTCACTCTCGAATCGCGCCGCGGTCTGCAAATCAACGAGATTCACCCCGACGTATACATGAATCAATGGATGAACAATCCCAATCGCTATTTCGGCTTGCCCGGCTCGAATCATGGCGAATATCCGGCGTATACTTTCATCCTGATGAACGGCATCGAAAGCCCACGCGTGCTCGCTCAATTCGGCGAACCGGCGCAGAAACTGCGTTTCGAGGAAAACGACGAAGCGTTGGAAGTCTGGATCTACAACCGGCCGCAGGACGTCAAGTTCCGCAACTTCTGCCGCACAGCGGCTTTTTTCCGCGCCTTCCGCCGGCCGGAATCGAAACCGGTCGTTTACAGTGATTTGGCGCAATACATCGCCGACGGCACGTATTGGGAAGACAGCGACCTCTTCCCCGTGCCGGCAGATTTGACGCTCGAAGTGAAATACGATCAGCCGCTCAGCGGGGACGTGCTGGAAATTTCGGCCGACGCTAATGACAAATATCATGTGACGCTGCTCAGCGAAGGAGAAACCATCGGCGAACTGGATCTGCCGCCCATGCTCGGAGGCAATATGCGCGCACGGTTTCTGCCCTTGCCGTCCGAAGCCGCCAACCGGCCCATCGACACGATCCAACTGAGACCGGACAATGACGCCGCGCCATTCCTTCTGGGCCATCTGGCGCTCTACAAGGACCCTTCGCCGCCGGAAGCGAAGGCGACGCATGAAAGATAGCGGCGCAACGAGTCATTATCGCCATCTTATTTTTTCTTGCTCTTGCTCTCGCTCTTGCTCTGGCTCATACTCAATCTCTGACGTAATTTAAGAGCGAGATTGAGAGCAAGAGCAAGAGCGAGAGCAAGAGTATAATAGAAAGCATATCACCCATGCTCTGGGAAGCGCGGCTGCATGCGGATCGCCCTTCGATCCGCCGTCATCAAACCTACCTGCGGTTGGAATTCCGCGCGGAGGATGGATCGGCGTTTGCCAGCAACTCCGTCGAGGCCGAACAGGCGCGGAAAATCTGGAGCGCCCTCGAAGGCGGACTGGAACGCAACTATCAGCTGCGCTTGACCATCCTGAAAAACCGCATGGCGCACGATCTCGAAGATTGGTTCCACGCCTTCTTCCCCAACCCCGGCGGATACGGCGAGGCCTTCGCCCGGCTCTTCGAAGAGACCGGACACACCATCCTCTTCAGCGTGGACGCGCCGGAATGGCAGTGGTTCCCGCTCGAAGCGTTTTATTTTAATCAACAATTCCTGGCCTTGCGCCATTGCGTGATTCGCCGCACCGGCTCCACGGAATGCCACGCGCCTCAAGCCGGTCAATCCTTCGCCGCACTCACCGGCGCCGCCAAGCTCGGCTCCGGCGAATGGGCTGACGCCTCCCGTCTGCTCGCTTCGACCCGCCGCGCGGAAGACCGCATGCTGGCCGCCGAATTGCAACCTCGCCCTCAAAACCCCTTTCAAGCCGATCACATCTATTACATTGGCCATCATGAAATCGGCAAAGGGTTGGCTCTGCAAACGGACGATGAAAATGGCGATTCCACATGGTTCTCCGCGAATCAACTGCAAACGAACGAGGAGCCGCCCGCCTCTGTTTTTCTGAACGCCTGCCACAGCGCCGCGGCATACACTGAATCCACTGACGCAGATTCCAGGGACGAACCATTCGCCACTTGGGCCGCGCAACGCCAGGCGCCGCTGTTCATCGGCCACGCCGGGCGCATCGCCCCGGAATTCGCCGCGAGCCTGGCCGACCGCTTTTACGATGCCTGGCTTGGCCGGCGCCAGTCCGCTCCGGAAGCATGGCGGCAAGCGCTCGGTTCGCAAACCTCGCTGCAAATGCAGGACGGCTCCGCCGCGCTGATCGGCTGCCGTTTTTATGCCGCACATCCCGCGTTCAAAATCAACGCGAAACAGCAAAACGAATCGCAGGCTCAACAGACAGCAGGTTCGACGGCTTCAACCCTTAGCGCCCGTCAAGCCTCGCTGCGCCTCGCGCTTCGAGCCGCAGTCGCCTTGCTCCTGGGGCTGATCCTGATCTTTCTCTTTTTCAAAAGCCGCGACACCCCATTCATGACACCCATGTCCCAGCCCCGCATGGTTTTGCGCGGCAACGTGCTCTATTCCACAAAGCCCTGGATGATCACGAACAAAGGAACGCCGGTTTCGCTCTTGCCGGTAAAATACGAGGACCAGGTGACAACCATCGTGCTGGAGCAGGACGTTCAGATCGCCCATCAATCAACGCTGAACATACCCGCCGGGCTGGACATCATCATCGCGCCCAAGCGCCGCATCATCTGCCACGGACGCCTTGAGGCATATGGCGAGGTGAACGCGCCGATCCGCTTCCTGGCGCGCGATGCCGCCGAAGCATCCCGCTGGGGCGGCATCTTCATCGGACCCAAAACGTATCAAGACCTCAGCCCTTTCGCCAGTTTCTCCTACTGCGAATTCAGCGGCGGAGGCGGCGTGGCAATTTCGCATCGCACCCAGCCGGATCCGCAGCTCGGGCAAAACTGGTTTGAGTACGACCAGATCGACATCCCGCCGTTTGGCCAAGACGTCGCCGTGCCCGCGCAAAGTCATCGCGGAGGCGCGATCTTCGCCTGGCGCGCCGCCCCGGAATTCTACAACTGCCGCTTTGAAAACAACAGCGCGGCTTACGGCGGCGCGGTCTATCTGCGCAACACCGGCTTCGGCGCCGTCATGTCCGACTGCGTCTTTGAAAACAACAAAAGCCAGATAGTCGGAGGCGCGCTGTTTCTACTCGGCGCCATGTTCGAGGCAGACGAACTGCATTTCACGAACAACCGCACTGGCCAGGCCGGCGGCGCCATCTGCGTCTTCCGCGACTCCAGCCTGACTCTCAGGCACTCAGCATTCATCAATAACCGTTCCGGCATCGCAGGCGGCGGCATCTACTTCTACACCAAGAAAGGCAGCGCTCAACGGGAGAACTGCGAACATACGCTGGAGCAGTTGGAGTTTTACGGCAACACCGCCGGACGCGACGGCGCAGGCATCAGTTACGACGGCGACAACGGCGACTTGAAAGCCAAGAATCTCATTTTCAAAGGGAACCGCCTGATCGGCCAGGCCACGGAAGGAATCCCCAATCCCGCCGACGAGCAGAACAAGGAAGGATGCGCCCTGTTCTTCAATCCGGAAAACGACAATCCTCAGGAACCGCTGCATGTCGAGTTCTCCTCGATCATCGCCCGGGGCAACATCATCGTCTGGCGCGAACATTACAATCACGACGGACAGACGATCCAGGCGTCCGGCAGCGCCGCGTACTTCGGCCCATGCATGGACGTCCGCTTGAACCTCGCGCAATGGACGGTGAGCGACAACATGGGGTATAATTCCTGCACGCCGATCGGCTACGACGAACGCATGGAGGGCGCCTCGCTCGAAGCGATTGAGCGCATCACGCGAACCTTGAATCCCGCGGCCAATCCCAACCGCAAAATCCCCCCCGAAGAAGCGGAACAAATCGCGCGTAATATCATGACTCAATAATCATCCGCGCATCGCGGGGAGAACCCTGGTGAAAGCATCCACGCGCTGGCGAAAAAAGATAATCGGATCAATCGGCGGGTTTTTCTTAAGGCAACCTTTAAATTTTCACACATAAGCGCACGGCATATAAAAAATTCAATCATTACATTTATCGTGATCTCAATTCGGTTCTTTGCGCCTTGGCGTCTTTGCGTTAAATTGCTTACGGTTCTCTTTGATTTTAAAATAAACACTCCCCCGCAATCGTCGTCGCCGCTTTTCGGACACTGACCCGAATCCACTACTGACGGGGCCGCAGCCGGAGGTTGGAGTCAGCCTGACAGGCAAGCCAGACGCCTAAATTCCGGACCTTTAGAACCCTGGGAAAATTAATTTGATCCAGTTCCGAATAGTCAAAGCACGTGCGCCGCAGGGGAGCATGCTCGCTATATTTTCAAACTTTTCAATGAGCCTGTTTGCTCGTAACTTCCGCTTCCTATAGTCCCTCATAGCTTGATTGAGATTATACTCAAAACGCCTTGCGAAGTCAATCCAAATCCATGCTCAATCGCTCAATTTTGAGCTTGCGCCATGGCATGCCGGACGACGTCCAGATCAATCGCCGTTGCGTAAATTTCATCGCATCCAGCCAGACGCAATCGCGAAACCTGACGCTCTCCGCCAAACGGCGCGAACGCGATCAAGCGTAGTTTTTTCGAAGCGAGATTCTCGCGAATCAACCGGATCAACTCGACGGCTTCAGCCAGCACCGCGTTGTTGCTGAGCTCCAGCACAATGCACTGATACTGATGCCGCCCTAAACGAAGGCCGACCTCAAGCATGTTATCCGCATGATCCAGCACCAGACCGTTGGTGCTTTGCGCGTTCAAACTGCGCGCATCCAGCAGACTCTTGAATGGAATGCCGATAATCAAAACACGCGTGCGGAACTGACGATAAAGATCCTCAGGCAACGGCATGCTGTGCGCCACCAGAAATTCAAGCAAGTCTTCCGGAGCCACGCGACGGTGACCGCCAGGCGTTCTATGCGCCGGAATTTGCCCATGCTCGATCCAATACGCCACGGTCGCCGGTTGGACATCGCAAATTTTCGCAATGTCAAAAGTCGTATAATGTTTTCTACTCATCAGTCCTGCGCTTTCGCCGCATGGCGGCTGCAAGATCGATTTGCATCCTGCTAGCATCGGATTGTATAATCACTTATCATTTATATCGTCCGGCAAGCCGGTAAGCTTGAGAACTGATATTGCATGCAAGAGATTGTTTTTTCATTATATGCGCCGGATCGGTCCCGGAAAAAGCCAGATCCCCCCCTTAAAATCACCATTCGCGTATGGTTGTTGACAATTTACCTGCGACAGCAATATGTATTATTGCATGCAACTGTTGAAGCCATTGATCTATCCGTTTAAAATGCGCTGATTCAGAAAGGGTTGCAATGAATCTGAAGAACTGGACATGGACCGCGATCATTGCGCTGATCGGCTCCGGCGCGCTCCACTGCGCGCGGAACGGCGCCACAGAGCCGCCTCCCGCTCATCCTCAATCCAGCGCGGCGGAACAAATGTTCGCCGCTGACAAAGCGACCGAGTCGCCCGGCATCACCAATCCCGAATCACGACAAACGAACACAACGCCGGACGAAGCGCCTGCCGGTCCGATCACCTCGCAAACCTTTCAATTCGAAGATCTAAATCTCAACGCGGGGATGTATGAATGGCTTTGGAAAGCCTACCAGGCCGACGCCGCGGCGAACGGGCGGACCGAAACCGATCCGGCGGCTTTGCACGGCGACTTCGAACGATCCCTGGCGCTCGAATACCTGCTTGCACAATACGCGCGGCGCCAAAAACTGAATGAAGATCCCTGGTTTCGCGCCGAGATGTGGCGCCAGGAGAATCAATTGCTGCGTGTACTGGTGGAGCGCCGCATTCGCGAAAACGTGCATGTCAGCGCCGCCGAAATCCGCGCATATTATCAGGCCAACCCGGACAAATACACAGACCCGGAGCGGGTGCAGGTGCGTTTGATCCTGGTGGACACAGAGCAGGAAGCGCGCGCGGCGCTGCAGGATTTAACCGGCGGAGATGACTTCGCTGAACTGGCCCGCCGCTATTCGAAGCATCCCTCGCGCGACAAAGGCGGCGTGCTGCCTCCATTCACCCGAGGAACGTACTCGGACGCGATGGAGAGCGCGGTCTTC
This sequence comes from Candidatus Sumerlaeota bacterium, assembly GCA_016928995.1. Taxonomy (GTDB): domain Bacteria; phylum Sumerlaeota; class Sumerlaeia; order JAFGJS01; family JAFGJS01; genus JAFGJS01. The sequence continues at coordinate 17,835 of JAFGJS010000025.1, forward strand.
GCCGGCAAGGTGGGCGACCTGATCGGGCCGTTGCAGACAGAGCTCGGCTATCAAATCCTCGAAATCACATCGCTGCAGGAAAAGCGCGTCATCCCCTTCAGCGACGTGGAATCCGCAATCCGCGAAGAGCTGCTTCAGCGCAAATACAACGAACAATATCAGGAACTGCTGCGGCAGCTGAAGGCCGGCTCGGAATTTAATTGACGCTATCCCGGAGACGAATGATGAAACCATCGGCGCTGACGCTTTGCGCCATCATATGCCTCGCGGCCTCATTCGGCGCGCCGCGCATCGCCCGCTGCGACGAACAAAGCCTCGATCGCACCGTGGCGCTCGTCAATTCCGAGCTGCTTTATCTCAGCGACGTGCGCCATGAAGCCATGCTGGCGCAAATGATGGATGCGGAAAAACGCGGCAATCCCGTGAATGCCCCTGAGGCCCTTCTCGCGCTGATCAACCGCAAATTGCTCGTGCAATACGCCAGTCAGCGAAACATGACGGTGGACAACGCCATTATAGTCCGCCGCGTCGAGGACTGGATCGCCGGACTGGCTCAAAGCGCCGGAGGCCGCGAGGCGTACCAGCGCCGCCTGGCCAAGGAAAACATCGACGAAGAGCAGGTCAAGCGCCTCATCTACCAACGCGAGAAAGAGCGCATGCTGGCCCAGCGCGCCGCCGCGTCGCGCGTGCAGCTCAACCAGGCGGACGTGCAAGCATTCATCAAGCAAGCCGAAGCGGAAGGCCGCTGCGTGGAACAGGCCGTGCTGGCCCATATCTGGCTCCCCTATCCTCCCGAAGCGACCGAGGAAGACCGCGCGGCAGTGCGCGAAAAGGCGCGTTCGATTTACCGCGAACTGGAAAACGGCGCGCCGTTTAACAGCCTCGTGCGCAGCTATTCCCAAGACGCCGCGACCCGAGCGCAAGACGGCTATCTCGGCGCGATAGACATCACGGCGCTGGACGCGACGGTGGCTGAGGCGCTCAAAGACAAGGCGCCGGGGGAATTCACCGAACCTGTGATGCGCGAAAAAGGCTGCCAGTTATTGTTGCTGTTGCATCGCATCACGCCGCGGGATTATCTATACCGCGAGCGTTTCGAGCAATTCAGCCAAGACCTGATCGAGGAATTGCGCAACGACGCCACGATTGAAATCCTTGATGAAGAGTTGAAGCGCGGCGTCGAAACATTGCGGCAAAAAAACGATTCGCCGGACGCCGCAAGCCGCTGATCATCTCCACCGGACAATGCCATATCCTATGCTGACTGAAAACGCACATGCAACCAAACCGGAAAGCCGCCTGCGCATCGGCCTCACCATGGGCGATCCGAGCGGCGTGGGTCCGGAAATCATCGCCAAGGCGCTGGCTCAAATCAACCGCGGCAACATCGCTCCGGTCATCCTGGGGCTGGAAGGCTGCATGCGTGCGGCAGGCATGGATGCAAGTTCGCTTGAAGCGCTAAATTCAGCCGAAGACCTTGACGTGCTGCCGCTGGACAAGGCGGGTTTGCTGACGGCAGGCGATCCGACGCTGGCAAGCAAGATCGAAATTGGATGCGTATCAACGGCAGGTGGCGCCGCATCTCTGGCGGCGATTGAACTCGGCATCCGCCTCTGCCTCGCGGGCAAACTCGATGCGCTCTGCACTGCGCCGATCAATAAACACGCCATCAGCCTGGCCGGCAGCAAGTGGCCCGGACACACCGAAATGCTGCGCGACATGACCGGCGTCAGCCAGGTCGCCATGACGCTGGTCGGCGGCGGTCTGCGCACCGTGCCGCTGACCAACCATGCGCCATACGCCGAAACGCCGCGCCTGATCACGCACGAAGCCATCCTCGAAATGCTCGCATTGCTCGACCGCCACGCGCGCCTGTTCGTCAAACGCCAACCGCGCATCGGCGTCGCCGGACTCAATCCGCATGCCGGCGACGGCGGCGTGCTGGGGCGTGAGGAAATCGACGTGATCGAGCCTGCCGTCGTGGCCGCGCGTGAAAGCGGCATCGACGCGACAGGCCCGGTTTCCGGCGACGCGATCTTCCTGCAAATGCTGCACGGCCGTTTCGACATCGTGCTCGCCATGTACCACGACCAGGCGCTGATCCCAGTCAAGACGCTCGATTTCGACGGCGGAGTGAACGTGACTCTGGGGCTGCCGTTCATCCGCACCTCGCCAGACCACGGCACTGCGCATGACATCGCCGGCAAGGACATGGCGCGGCCGGAGAGCATGATCGCCGCCATTCAAATGGCCTGCGAACTCACTGAAGCCCAACGCACAATGAACCAGTAGCGATTTTCTGATTTGAACGGCTCGCGAAAGGTTTTGCCACATCGCCCGACGAAATACTGTGGCCCGGCCATGAGGGATGGCTCGGATGCGGCAAGAACTTTAAAGAAACGCTATCATCACCACAATTGATCGAGGCGTAAAAAACATGAGGCGAATCATCAAAACCATCATGAGTTTCGCGTCGGCATTATGCCCATGTGCTTTGCTGTTCGCATGCGCATCGAATAATCATCGCGAATTCGATGAAAGCGCATTATGGATCGATGTCAGAACAGCGCAGGAGTTTGAATCCGGCCACATCGAAGGCGCGATCAATATTCCATATGATGTGATCGCCGAGAACATCGCCGGGGTGGCGCCGGATAAATCCGCGCCGATCAGGCTCTATTGCCGCTCAGGACGACGATCCGGCATCGCTCAAAAAACACTCGCCAAACTTGGATACACCGATCTCGTCAACGAAGGCGGCTATAAAGACGTTTTGGCAAGATATCAAAAGAAATAATTCGTTTACTGATCAAATGCAGCGTTCGATCGCCTTAAGCTCCTTCAGGCTTTTTTGCCGCAGAGAGAAATCCATCGCCGGAGCGGAATGCGTGATCGCGCCTACGGAAATGCGTGGAACGCCCAGCGTGGCGAGCTGCCTGATCCGGCGCGGTTCGATGCCGCCGCTGAGTTCCACGTCAATCCCGGACGGCACAAGCGCCAGCGCCTTGCGGACTTTCGGCAGAGACATGTTGTCCAGCATCACCACGTCGCATCCGCCTTCCACGGCGATGCGCACCTCATTCAGATTGCGCGTCTCCACGATCACGGGGATCTTTTTCTTCCGCCGCTTCAATCCGGCATGCACGGCGGCCAGCGCATGCTCCAGACCGCCGGCAAAATCCGCATGATTGTTCTTGATCAGCACAGCGTCGAACAGGCCGTAGCGATGATTCACGCCGCCGCCTACGCGCACAGCGTAGCGCTCCAGCGTCCGCCAGCCAGGATTCGTTTTGCGCGTATCGAAAATCTTCACTGGGCTATCCGGACCGCCCGTCAATTCCACATATCGGCGCGTAAGCGTGGCCACGCCGGAAAGCCGTTGCACGAAATTCAACAAAACACGCTCCACGGTCAGCAGCGAGCGCACGTCGCCGCGCAACGTCATCACCCAATCGCCTTCGCGCACCGCCGTCCCGTCGGGCACAAGCGCCTTCAGCCGCAGCTTGGGATCGAAAATCCGCGTCAATTCGCGCGCCACGGGAAATCCGCAAAATACCCCATCCTCGCGCGCCAGCATCGCCGCGCCGCCGGGTTTGGGATGCACAATGGTCAACTGCGTTGTGATGTCGCCGGAGCCGATGTCCTCCCTCAACGCATCCTTTAATTGCCGCCGCAGGCTATCGTCGATTTTCAAGCGTGGAGTCATGGCATACAAATCCTAAATCCGAAATTCTAAATCAGAAGCAAATTCTAAATCCGAATGCTCGAAATGCAATGGAAGATTTAATTGCTGTCAACGGTCGATTGTGCAAACATTTTTCCCTTCCATGCTTTTGAATTTAGAAGTATAAAGGTGGAAGAATTCAGTGTTCGGCTTTTCGAAAACGCAATCGTTGGACTTGTCTGACATGTCAGACAAGTCGGACTAGTCCGACACTTCCGACAAAACGATTCGATCCACCGGCCAATTAAGTCGGACTCATCACCTTTTTATCAATTTTAGAATTTAGAATTTGTTTCGGATTTCGGATTTCGGATTTAGCATTTAGGATTTTTCAATGAAAGCTCGCGAACTCATCAACCTCGGCGTCCCGCATGGTCCGCTGATCAAGACCGCCCTCGAATGCATCCGCGCGGCGGCGGAGTTCGGCATGAAAAAAGCCGCGATCCGCAAAACCGTCCACGACCTTATTGACCGCCCTGAATCCTATCATAACGATGCGCTTTTCGCACCGTTCGCTCAAGCGCTGACCGAGGCGCGCAGCGATCCAAGCGCACATTTTATGCCGCGTGAGGCGCCCGCGCCGCACCGCATCTGGGGCGAAGGGCTGGACGAGAACGCCTTGCAACAGTTGCGCAACGCATGCAGCCTGCCTGTGTCGGAGCGCGCGGCATTAATGCCCGACGCGCACGTCGGTTACGGCCTACCCATCGGCGGAGTGCTGGCCGTGCGCGGCGCGGTGATACCGTATGCCGTGGGCGTGGACATCGCCTGCCGCATGAAACTGACCGTGCTTGACATCCCGCCCGCAACGCTGGATGAAGACAAAGGCCGGCAACGGCTGACAAAAGCGCTAGAAACGGAAACGCGTTTTGGCATCGGCGCGTCGTTCAAGGGCGCCGAACGCCGCGAACATACGGTAATGGACGAGGATTGGAAAATCTCACCAGTCACGCGCGACCTGAAGGACAAAGCCTGGTCGCAACTCGGCACAAGCGGCAGCGGCAATCATTTCGTAGAGTATGGCGTGCTGACGTTGGAGCAGCCCGACCTTGGGCTGGCGGCGGGAACGTATCTCGCGCTGCTCAGCCATAGCGGCAGCCGCGGCACAGGCGCCGAGGTCTGCTCGTACTATAGCAAACTGGCGATGCAGCTACACGCGGACCTGCCCAAGGAACTGCGCCACCTGGCCTGGCTCGAATTGAAAAGCGAAGCGGGCCAGGAGTACTGGCGGGCGATGAACCTGATGGGGCGCTACGCCGCGGCGAATCATGCGCTGATCCACCAGCGCATCGCGCGGCATCTGGGCGTCGATGTGCTGCTCGATGTGGAGAACCACCACAACTTCGCCTGGGAGGAGCAGCATGACGGCGAACGGCTGATCGTGCATCGCAAAGGCGCCACTCCTGCGGGCAAGGGCGCGCTGGGCGTGATTCCCGGCAGCATGGCCGATCCCGGCTTCATCGTACGCGGCAAAGGCGGCGAAGGATCGCTCGATTCCGCCTCGCACGGCGCGGGCCGCCAAATGAGCCGCAAACAGGCAATGAACAGTTTCACCTGGAATGAGTTGAAAAAGCGGCTCAAGCAGCGCAATGTGACGTTGCTCACCGCCGGACTGGACGAAGCGCCGATGGCGTACAAGAATATCGAGGCCGTGATGTCGCAGCAAAGCGACCTGGTGGAGATCATCGCCCGCTTCGATCCGCGTCTGGTGAAGATGGCTCCGGCCGGCGAGCGGCCGGAGGATTGATCAGGAACGAGTGATCAGCTTATGGATAAAATACCATGGCGGCAGGCTTGGGTGGTGTTCGGCGTTGTGTCGGCGATGTATGCGCTGACCATGAGCGGGCATTTGTATTCGCCGGACGAGGAACTGATGTTCCGCACGACGCAGTCGATGGTGGAAAATCGCTCGCTGGCAGTGGAGCCGCTGGGCGGATTCGCCACGCGCATGGGGCGCGATGGGCGCGAATATGCGCAGTATGGTCTGGGCCAGCCGGTTGCGGCGATTCCGTTTTATTTATTTGGCAAACTACTTGCCGCCATTCTACCGCCAGCTACAGAGTTCTGGCGCGGGCAGGAAATCGTTTTCGCGGAGGAGTATCATGGCGCAGCGCATGCGGAGCAAGGGAGCTACTGGCTGCGCTTCGGCGTGTCTTTATTCAATCTGTTCTGCGGCGCGGCGTTGGCGGTTGCGGTGTTTTTGCTGGCGCTGGAGTTGACCGGCGAGATTGGCGCGGCGCGGCGCACGGCGTGGCTGTACGCCTTCGCCACGATGTCCTGGCCGCATAGCAAGGCGTTCTTCAGCGAGACGCTGGCGGCGCTGTACGTAGTGCTGGCGTTCTGGTTTTTGCTGCGCGCGGCGCGGACGCAACGGCTTTCAACTTACGCCTGGTCTGGTGTTTGCGCTGGCTATGCCGTACTGACACGAATGGATTCGCTGATTTTGCTCAGCGGGGTTTTTTTACTCGCGCTGTGGTTGAATCAAGGCGAACCGCGCGAACGGATTCTGCGCCGCGCGGCGGCGTTTTGCGCGCCGCTGGCCGCTTTCACCGCGCTGATCATGCTGATCAACGTTTCGCTCTATGGCTCGCCATTGGCCAGCGGCTACAGCGATCAAGCCGAAGGCGTCAAGTTCGTCACGCCGCTTAACATTGGACTGTATGGCTTGCTATTGAGTTACGGCAAGGGCCTGTTCTTCTTTTCGCCCGCGCTGATTCTGTTTTTCTTCGGCATCCGGGAGATGCTGAACGCGCAACGCAAATTCACTGTGTCGCTGCTCGTGTCGTGCGGCGTGTTCCTGCTGCTAATGTCCAAATGGCAAAACTGGGGCGGCGGCTGGTGCTGGGGGCCGCGTCATATTTTTCAGCTCAACGCGCTGCTGATCTTGCCGGTGGCGATGGTAATGCAAACATGGGAGCGTAAATCCACGCGCGCGCTGTTTTGGGCGGCGCTGCTGATCGGCGGCGCGGTGCAGGTCTATGGTTGCAGCCAATCGCCTATCGGCTTTTACTGGCATTGCTTTCGACAGCCGCAGGCGGAGACGGCGATGCGGCTGCGCTATGCGCAGGGCGAAGACGAGCCATTGCTATTCCAGGATTACGTGCTATTGAAGCGCCACGATTCAACGCCGCAAGACGAAACGGCGCAACCTGCATTTCGCTTGTGGCAAGAGGCGCAGGTTGTGGAAACGCTTCAACGCGAGCTGATGCTGGAACGTTTCGCCGCCGAACCGGACGCGGCGATGTTGCACGCAATGCCGCAAGAGATGCGCGAACAGGCGTTGCGTCACATTCAACAGCGTCGCGCCAGCGGTGAGGCGAAGCCGGGATTGCCCCCTCCCCTGACGCACTCGTTCTGGGTTCCCGAGCATACCGTATGGAGCGGCTATTCCACGCTCTGGCGCGAGCTGGGCAGCCACGATTTTTTCTGGCTCCATGCGCTTGGTTTGAACACGCAGAAACGATCCGATGTGGATTTCACCCAGAACCAAAAGAGAATCTCTAATAATTTAACGCTAAGACGCAGAGGCGCAAAGAACTGATTATTTCTGTAAATGCAATGATTGAAATCTTTGTGCGCTTTGTGCCTTCGTGTGAAAATTTCACTGATTTAAGGCCGCCAAAAACCAAATTTTAAACACGAAACATATTGCTCCCGAAAAACGACTGATCTCTCAGCGCCACTGCGCCTCTGCGGGAAAAACGGCGGTTCACAGATCCGATGCAAACTTTGTATTTTCAGCTCATTCGTGTATGATCCCGGTGAATATCTTTTTGAAATGGAAGAGAAGGATTAAGACACTAAAAGGCAAAAAACAGGCGGCTTGTGGCAAGCCGCCTGTTTGGTTTTACGCTTGGAATCAATCAGCCGCTTAGTGTGAATGCGGCGGTTCGATTCCGCTGTTTTTCAGATCTTGGGCGATGCCTTGAGCGAGTTTGACCAATTCGACAAGTTCATGGCCGGCGCCTTTGATCTTGCCGCCTGCTTTCATACATTGGACATTGCCGCCAGCATGGACGTTATCGCCAACATTACCGCAGGTGACATTGCCGCCCGCATGAACGCCGTCGCCGACATCGCCGCAAGCGATATTGCCGCCGGCCTTGACTCCGTCGCCCACTTTTCGGCATTGAACATTGAACCCAGCGGTGACGCTGTCGCCCACATTGCCGCAAATGACATCGTGTCCGGCGTTAAGGTTGTCGCCAACGTTGCCTTCCATTTTGACGGAGAATGCGCTGTTCAGGCTGGCGAGATCGCCGAAGACTTCGATTTCAAATTCGCCGTCCTCCAGCGGGAGTTCGGCTGTCTCTCCGTCGATTTCGATTTTAATTTCGCGGCCTTTGTAGGTTTTGCCGCCGATTTTTATCGTCGCTTTCTTTTCCTGGTCTTCCATGTTTGTTTGCTCCTTTGGGGTTGTGCTGAGCACGTGTTGTTTCAGCGCATTCCAGCTCTTAAAGCCGTAGTCCATCGCCAGCGCGAATTGCGCTTCATGCAGGCTTGCGGCGGCATTCGCCATTTCGGCGTCCGTCGCGTCCTTGAAGCGTCGCAATCGGCGAAGCGTTTCGCAGGCCTTGAGATCGCCCTGCTTTTGCGCTTCCAGCAATTCTTTGGCTTGTTTCTTGAGCTGGCCGAGATTCGGCCGTAAAGGCAGAGTTTTGGGCATACATCAATCTCCTTTCGGTTGAACCTGAGTCTGCAATCACAGGCGAAAGAAGACGCGATGTGATTTTCATAGTTAATGAGGTGAGCTCGGCTCTTTCCGCAGACAAGGGAGGCGCCCTCGATGCGCCAATGTAATGGATGATACTCTTGCGATGCTTACGGCGTCAATCAATTTTCAAACCGATCCAAACGGCTGGGCAGCAGGGCGGCATAATGTTCGAATCCTACCGATATTGACGGAATCAGGCGCGGTGCGATAAAGTGCAACTTTTCAGCGGATGGCTTGTCGAATCATCAGGGAATAGGAAAGCAAAGGCGCTTCGATGATTTATTGCATGCGGCAGAAAATTTGGAGTTTCGGCGATCAATTCACCATCAAGAACGAACAGGGCGAGAATTGCTACGAGGTGAAAGGGCGCATCTTTACATTGGGCGATCAGCTCGCGGTCAATGACATGGACGGCAATAAACTGGCGTTCATTAAACAGAGAATCTTCTCTTTTATGCCTAACTACGAAATCTATGTCGGCGATGAACTGCGTGCGCGCGTGGAGAAGCAATTCACTCTGTTCAAGAGCCGCTTCACGGTGGACATCCCAGGTCCGAACGATTATTCCGTCGAGGGCGATTTCCTGGGATATAATTATCAATTCCTGCGCGGCGGCCAGAACATCGCCAGCGTGTCGAAGCAGTTCTTCGCCTGGTCGGATACCTATGGCGTGGATGTGGCTGAGGGCGAGGACGACCTGCTGATCCTTGCGTCCACGGTGGTGATCGACATGGTCTGCCATAGCAATGATGATAGTTAACAATTCTACGGATGACTGCTTCAGTATAGCAGGAACATGACTTGATCAACCTTGGTGGGCAGCGGGGAGTATTCATAGGCTCCCAGGTCGACGATAGAGCCGATGACACGGGGATTGCCTTCGATATCCGTATGCGCCAGGCCGATGTTCGTGCCGGCGTCGATGGCCGGTGAGCCTGCGCGCAAGTGGAAGTCATTGCCGTATGGATCGGCGATGACCGCTTCGAGATCATCCAGAATGAGATTCGAATCCACGGTGGGCGTGCCGGAGTCTGCATTGATCGAAATACTGTGCGCGAGGTTGTTGCGCACGACATTGCCGTAGCCGCCGGTTCCGTCCTTGTGCGTGGTCACCATGATCCAGGCAGGACCGGGGCGGCCGTCGTAGATGTCGGCGACGGTGTTGTTTTGGATGCGGCAGTTGCGCGCGCCGTACATGGAGATGCCGTGCCAGTGGTTCACGACGACGAGATTGTTCTCGATGATCCAGTCGGTGTAGAATCCGTCGAAGAGCCCAATGCCCTGAAAGGTTGAGATCAGGGCGGGATTGGGGTGGTTGAAGTCGTGAAAAAATTTATTTCCACGCAGAACGACGCCTTTGACTTCGCCGGTGGCTTCGTCGGTGGCCCAGCTTTGAAAGCCGTCGTCGTGGTTTTCGTTCACATCGAAGGCATTGGCGACGAAGTTGTTTTCAAAGAGTCCGTAGTCGCCGAGTCCGCGCATGGCGTCGCCGGAGAAATTGATGATGCGGTTCTTCGCGACAACGCAGTGATCGCCGCTCACCGAGATGCCGAAGTTGATATTGACGAGGCGGTTGTTGCGGATTTCGCAATAGTCGCCGGAGACGGAGATGGCGCTGGGGGCGCGATCGAGCCAGTCTTGCGCGGTCCAGGCGGATGCGTCTTCCACGCTGAAAAGATTGGAATCTTCGAGGGTGATATAGGAACTGGGGCCCCTCCAGTTGTGGGTTTCGATGTAGAAAAGACGCGTTGTGGTGTATTCCGGCGCATAGGACGGGCTGATGGAGATTCCTTGAAAACGCCATCGTTCGGAGGCGCGGACGTTGATGTTGCCGAAGCAGGGCGTTTGAAGGGCGCCGGCTTTGACCGTGATGGTGTCCGTGTTGAGGTATGCCTGGATCAGCACTTCGCCATGATAGCCGGACATCAGAATGATTTCGTCGCCAGCCTTGATCGGGGCGCCTTCGTTTCTGATCACTCTGCCGGTGGCTTCGTACCAGGGGAAGGTGTTCCAGGTTTCCGATTCGATCAGGTTCGAATCAACGACTTCCTGAAACGTTCGCCAGGGAGTTTGGTGGGAGCCGTCGCCTTCGGCGCTGCCGTTGATCGGATCGACGTAAAACGTGGCTGCGGCAGCCGTTCCGAGGCTGGCAAGAAAAATCCCCAATATCAGCATGAAACGCAACATGATTGATCCACCAGGATTCCGGTTTTCTAAAGCGTTTAATACCCGGCGGATTCAATTCTATTCATGTTTCATTCGCGGCGCAGCACGTTGACCAGGCAACGCAGCGTGCCGAAACAGGGGTAGACGCCGGTGCAGTCAATGGGGCGGACTTCGCAATACAAATGCTCATTCCAGACTCTGGCCGCAACGTCGTTGAGGCGCTCCAGCCCGCGATAGCTCGGCATGTATACGATGCGGCGTCCGTCGCGTTGATCGAGAATGGCGTTGAGCCAGGTGAGCCAGGTGCGCCCATCGGCGTCGGGGATGACGGGCATGCGCACGACGTGATAGCCTTGCCGTTCGCAAAACTGCGCCACGGCGTCAAAACGGGCTTGCGTTGCGGCGGAGAAATCCGGCGCAGCAAGCGGCAATTCGTTTGGCTCAATGAGCGCTTGAGCGAGGGATGGATCGCCGACGGCGACGGTGTCATCGCCCGCAAGCATCATGAACATACCGGCGTGATGCGGCGGGGCGTCGGGCAGCAGAGCAACATCGCGGCGCAGGATCTGCTCCAGCAGCCGCGTCAGTTCATCGGGCGGGATGGCGTTGCGGCGTTGCACTTCCGGCGTGACGAACGCCGTACGCGTGTCGATGACGAAGTCTCCTCCGTCAAACTCGAATCCTGCTCGCAAGGCCCGGCAGCGCTCTCCCAGCGCGTCGTCAAGATCAAAAGGCGTCTGCATGTCGCCTCGTCGCGCGGGCCAGACGGATTCACCGCTTTCTCGCGCCGGCGCCAGCAAAACCACAGGCTCCTGGTCCGACACCGGCGCCAGCGCCAGCCAGCGATCGCGCGACCAGCAGGTCATCGGATGACCGGTCGGCACAGAATACAGGGAGCACGCCGTTGCGCCGATCCGCCGCCGCAGATCATTGAATGCGTCATCGTCCGGGCAAACCACGTGCACTATGACATCGCCGGGCAATTGCGTGAGGAAATCGCGATATGCGGTTTCAACCATAGGCGCGGCTTCTGCGACGTAGTGAATTACAAGCTCGCGGATCGCGCCGTCGCAGTCCGATAACACGACGGGTCCGGCGGGCGCTTCCTGCCGGGATGGCCTGTTGAGCCAATCCACGGCGGGAAGCGTCAATACCGCCAGCGCCAAGCCAATCAGCGCGCCGATGCGGGCCGGACTGTTGTTCATTGCACTGCTTCTTCCTGGGTTTGCGCCAGAGCGATTGTTTGCTCAGCGTTTTCGTCCGGAATGGACATGACGGCCAGCAATCCTGATGAATATGGATCGCTGCGCAGCGCGAACAACATGTATTCCTTTCCGGCTTCCAACGGTTTCGTCACGGTGAACTCCGCCGTCCCATCGGCGCCCGGAAGCGATGTCATGTGGATTTCTCCAGTGAAGAATTGTTCCGGCATAGGCATCATGCGCGAGAATGGAGACGTGATTTGACTCGCTTTCAGTTCCAAGGTCAGTTCCACGTCCTGTTGCTGCTCGCCGCTGTTGCACGCGGTGATTTGAAACGTGGGCATGTCTCCGGCTTTCAGCGTCTGCTGCGGCGCTTGAGCGCGAACGGTCACACCGTCCAATTCCAGTTTGAAATCCTGATTCACTGGGGCGCCGTCAGAGAATGAAATCAGGATTGCCTCAGGAGGCGGCGCGTTCGTGTCGCCTGCTCTCGCCGCGCCGCCGAAATAAAGAGCGACGGTCGCGACAGACCAAACGGCCAACGCGGTGACTGCGATGGTTGTTGCGTGCGTGCGTTTCATGGCACAATCTCCTTGTCATGGATTTCCGTGCGCTGTGATGTATAGTAATACTACGCGCCACAAGTTGAGTGGTCAGTTTTATGCAAAGAGATTGTAAAAGAATTGAATCAGCGCCGTTCGTGAGTTTACGAACGGCGCTGATGGGTGATGTGAAGTGAGGAGTTTATTTTTGCGCCATGCGCTCCGGGGCGACTTCGGCCACGATCTCGGGCTGGAAGATTTCGAAGAGGCTGAGGTAGCGCTCGCCGAGACTGGCGGCGATGACGACGACGCGCTTGCCTGCGCCGAGTTCCCTGGCCACTTGCAGACCCGCGCAGACCGTGGCGCCGGAGGAAATGCCCACGCTGATGCCTTCCTCGGTGGAGAGACGCATCATCATGTTGTAGGCGTCCTGATCGTCCACTTTGATCACGGCGTCGTATGCTGTCGTATTCAGCACTTCGGGCACGAAGCCGGCGCCGATGCCCTGGATGCGATGCTTGCCCGGACCTTCTCCGCTCAGCACGGCCGAGCTGACCGGCTCAACGGCGTAGACCTTGATTTGGGGATTTTTCTCCTTGAGCACGCTGGCAACGCCGGTGATGGTGCCGCCGGTGCCTACGCCGCTGACAAAGGCGTCGACCTGGCCGTCCGTGTCGTTCCAGATTTCGAGCGCCGTCGCGCGGCGATGAGCCTCAGGATTGGCCAGGTTCTTGAATTGCTGCGGCATGAAACTGCCGGGATTGGCGTTCATGATTTCAACGGCTTTTTCGATGGCGCCTTTCATTCCATTAGCCGCGGGCGTGAGTACAAGCTCTGCGCCGTAACGTTTGAAGAGCAGGCGGCGCTCGACGCTCATACTATCGGGCATGGTCAGGATCACCCGGTAGCCTCTGGTGGCGGCGACCATGGCCAGCGCGATGCCGGTGTTGCCGCTGGTCGGCTCGACGATTGTCGAACCGGGCTTGAGCAGGCCTTCTTTTTCTGCGGCTTCGATCATGGACAGACCGATGCGGTCTTTGATGCTGCCGCCGGGATTCAGCCCTTCGAGTTTGACGCAAACTTCGGCCGCTCCCTGGTCCGGGAGTTTATTCAGCTTCACCAGCGGCGTGCCGCCGATGAGTTCTGTTATGTTTTGGTAGATTTTAGCCATAGTTCATCTGTCCCTGTATTGAGATAGTCTTCCAGTGGATTTAGCTTTTTATTGGAACATAATAATTGGTTTTCGTCAAGCGCATTAGAGCGATGCGTGTTTCTTGGTACCGGCTTCACATGTTCAATGCGTTAGTGAGCGCGAAACACTCCAATTACTTGCGATAGATTGATCTGTATTATTGGATCCATTTTCGGCGAGATCGTATAATCAGTGCCGCGACCGTAAAGGAGCGCTCCAACTGACGTTGCAGCTAGGATTAACGGGCCGCTCCCTCACGGTCGCGGTGCTGAATCGGAAACATAAAGAATTCTGCAGACTTCAAGAGAATATGGACCGATGTGCTATAATTCCAGCTGCTCGCCTAATTCGGCCCATTCTTCGGCGAGCGTGTCGATCTCGGTCTTAAGGCGCTCGATTTCCGCCTGGGTTTCAGTCAGTTTGACGTGATCAGCATAGACCGCCGGATCTTGCAGCCGGATCATGGCGGCGTCACGCCCGCTTTCCGCCTGCTCGATCTCACGCTCCAGTTCATTGAATCGCACGCGCATCTTGCGCCGCTCTTCTTTGGAGAGTTGCGGCTTGTCGTCTTTTTTTTCCTCGCGTTGCGGCGGATTCGATTTTTCCGGCTGGACCGGCGGCGGATTGAGCGTCAGCTGCGGAGCTTCCTCGCCGAGTTCCTCTTTTTTGTCGAGGTAGTAGTCATAACCGCCAGGATACAGCGTCAACCGGCCATTCTCGGTTTCGAGGATGTTGTCCGCCAGGTTGCGGACGAAGGTCTCGTCGTGCGTGATGAAGCAGAGCGTGCCGGTGAATGGATCGAGCGCAGCCTCCAGCGCCTCGCGCGAACTGACATCCAGATGCGTGGTCGGCTCGTCCATCAGCAGCAGGTTCGGCGGATCGAGCAGGATCTTAGCCAGCGCCAGACGGCTCTTCTCGCCGCCGCTGAGCACGCTGCAGCGTTTGAAGTGGTCGTCGCCGTGAAAAAGGAAAAGTCCGAGCAGCGAGCGCAGGTATTCCTCGCCCTGATCCGGCCGGGACACGGTGCGGAGTTCGTCAAGCAGCGTGTTGTCCGCGTTGAGCATGTCCATGCGCTGCTGGGAGTAATACGCCATCGTAATGTCATGCCCCAGGCGGCGCGATCCGCTCTCGAACGGCAGCACGCCGGCCATGATGCGCAGCAGGGTCGATTTGCCTGCGCCGTTGCGGCCGACGATGCAGATGCGCTGGCCTCGATAGAGCGTCAGGTTCACGCCCTGATAGATCGTACGGTCGTCGTATGACTTGCCGAGATTTTCAAGGATCAGCGCCTCCTTGCCGCCACGCGAGGGTTGCGGCAGATTGAATTGCAGCGCGCGTTTGGAATCCGGCCGCACGCGCACAGCCTCCGCTTCCATGCGTTTCAAGCGCCGCACACGGCTCTGCGCCTGACGCGCCTTGGTGGCTTTGGCGCGAAAACGCTCGATGAAACGCTCCAACTCCTTGCGGCGGCGGTCCTCATTGCGCGCCTGCGCATCCAGGTGCTCGCGATGCAACGCACGCTGCTCCACGTACGCGTCGTAGTTGCCGTCGTAGCGGACGATCTTGCTATGTTCGATGTCGAGGATGCCGGTGACCAGTTCGTTCAGCAACGCGCGATCATGCGAGATCAACAGCAGCGTGCCGTCGTACTGTTTCAGCCGTTTGCGGAGCCAGATCACGGATTGCAGGTCGAGATGGTTGGTCGGCTCGTCGAGCAGCAAGACCTGTGGCGGCCGCACCAGCAGCCGCGCCAGCGCCACGCGCATCTGGTAGCCGCCGCTGAGCTGATTCAGCGGCTGTTCGATATTCTCCTCATTGAAACCGAGGCCGAAAAGTATCTGCTTGGCTTCGTATTCACCGACGGGATCGACCGCCTCGTGATGCTTTTCGATCAGCTCGGCGTATTCATGCAGCAGCGCGTCCTGCTCTTCGCCGGGTGGGACGGTCTCCAGCAGCTGCTCCAACTCCTCGCGGCGCAATTGGTCGCGCGCGTCATGGCGCGAGACGGACATCGTCTCGGCGAGGGCATTCCCTTCCAGCGAGACGGGCGAAAATTCCTGCGCCAGATAGCCCACGCGCGCGTTGGGATTGATCCATATCGCGCCTTTTTCCGGCTCCTCATCGCCCATGACGATCCGCAGCAGCGTCGATTTGCCGGAGCCGTTCGGTCCGGTCAGGCCCAGCCGTTCGCCCGGCCGGATGTGCAGCGAGACCTGATCGAAAACGACGCGCTCGATGTGGCGCTGGGATATGGATTGCAGCCGTATCATGAGTTATCCGCTATGATCATTTGCGAGCCGCGGTTGGATCAGGAAATGCGGCTCAGCGCAAAGTTGCTGCACCCTGAGCCAGCGCAAAGGCAAAAACAAGGATAAATTCAAGGGATTAGTGGAATTACGTGGTTCTGATGAGAGTGGACAAGACATTAGTCTTGATTTTATTTGAAATTTCTAATAAAATATCTTTTTTAATGCGAGTAAACAAACAATTTGAAAATCCTTCCGGTCTTTTGGTTTGCGTCAAGGCGGGAGGACTTTTCTCAGATTTTGCTATGTTTATTTCATTCTCCCAGCTCAAGCTTATTATGGGAGATAATGAGCTTCAGTAGTGAATTTGTCGTCGTTGTGCACCAGCCTGGCGTTATACCGAAGGTTCGCTGGATCAGGAAATCCAGTCCTGGCAAAGATTTGAATCCATTCTATTTGGAGAGGTTGTTGTATTATGCACATGAAGATGAAGCCTGTTATCAGAACGTATTTAATCGCAGTTTTGGCGTTGAGTTTGAGCCTGATCAGCCCCCTATCAATTTCCGCCGACGTCACATACACGCTCCATCTGGACGGCGTCGATTCAGGCATCGCCAGCCAAATCAGCGCGTCGATGGCTGAGGCGGTTGCGCTCTACAATCAATATGGCAGTTTCAACAAGTCGCTGAATGTCTATTATAATTCGGGAGTGCCAACGGCTCAGGCTAGTTACAACGGCACAATCGAATTTGGCGGATCGAGAAACACGCGCGTTGCACTGCATGAAATCCTGCATACGATGGGCACGGGGACTTATTGGGCTTATGGGAATCTGATGACGGGCGGCACATGGGACGGGGCGTACGCAAACGCGCGGCTGTCGGAATTCGACGGGGCTGGTAGTATCTTGCACGGCGACAGCGTTCACTTCTGGCCATATGGTCTGAATTACGACACGGAAGACAGTTTTCTCGCTCGGTATCGCAGTGTACGCATGATGGCGGCGCTTCGCTGCGACATGGGGATTTTATCCTATATCGAAGAGCCGGAGTCGCAGGTTGTGCCGGAGGGCGGAACGGCTGAATTTTACGCCCCGGCCGTGGGTGCAAGCAGCTACGCCTGGTATCGCACGGATAGCGGGACGGCGCTGGCCGACGGCGGGGATATCTCCGGCGCTGAAACGGACACGTTGCGGATTGAAAACATGGAGCTCGCCGACGAGGGCTATTACTACTGCGTGGCTTCCGGTCTTTCGTCCCGGCCTGCACATCTGATGATGCAGCGATATGTTTCGCATTGGGGCTTCGACGGCGACGCAACGGACAGCATCAGTTCCAACGATGGCGTCGCAACGGGAAGCCCGAGTTATGTCACCGGCGTGGACGGCCAAGCCATTGATCTGGACGGCTCCGGCGACTACGTGACGCTGCCGGACGGCTTTGCCGATGCGGTTGATCTCACCGTGGCAGCCTGGATTTACTGGGATGGCGGCAGCGATTGGCAGCGCGTTTTCGATTTTGGGAATGGAACCAACCAGTATATGCTTTTGACGCCGAGTTCCAGCAGCGACACTTTGTGTTTCGCAATCAAGAACGGCGGAAGCAAGCAGTATGTGGAAACGTCGCAGCTGGCGACCGCGCAATGGGTGCATGTGGCGGTGACGCTGCACGATGATGTCGCCACGCTATATGTCAACGGCGCATCGGTGGACAGCGGCGCGATGACGATCTCGCCCATCGACTTTCAGCCGACGATCAACTTGATCGGCGACAGCCAGTACAGCGCAGATCCGCTGTTCAACGGCAGGATCGACGATTTCCGTTTTTATAACTATGCTTTGACCGATGCATTGATTGACGCAATCTACAATGACGACGGCAGCAACATCGCTCCGGATTTTTACGACGATCCGATCGCCAGACCGAACGTCATCCCCGGCGTGACCTACAGCGATACACTTGCCGGCGAAGCGGTCGATCCCGACGCGGGCGACACGCTCACCTATAGCAAGCAAAGCGGAGCGGACTGGCTGTCCATCGCGGCGGACGGCTCGCTCTCCGGCACACCAGACATTTCGGATATCGGCTCCAACTCCTTCACGGTGCGCGCCACGGACGGTTCGGGCGCATATGCCGAGGCGACGTTGATCATTAACGTGGAAGCCGAGGGCATGCGCGCGCAGTACCTATTTGAATCCAACTGCAACGACAGTATTGGATCGTATCATGGCACGGCCACGGGTGCTCCAGCTTATAGCGCGGGATACTCCGGCGAGGCGATCAACCTTGACGCAAGCGATGATTATGTGACGCTGCCGGCGGGAGTGGCCACACTCACTGATATGACGATCATGACCTGGGTGTATTGGAACGGCGGCAGTCAATGGCAGCGCATTTTCGATTTTGGCAACGACACTACTCAATATATGTTCCTGACGCCTTGCTCCGACGACAATACTTTGCGTTTCGGCATCACAGACGGAGTGAGCGAGCAGACTGTGGAGACATCGCAGCTGGCGAGCGGCGAGTGGGTGCATGTGGCCGTGACGCTGGAGGAAGATCTGGCGATGATCTATGTCAACGGCGTCGCCGTGGGATACAATAGCGCGGTCACGATCGATCCCTTTAATTTCACTCCATCCGTCAATTACATCGGCAAGAGCCAGTTCCCGGCCGATCCGTTGTTCGACGGCAGCCTTGATGACTTCCGTATTTACAACTACGCCCTGACCGGCGCCGAGATCAATGATTTGATCGGAGAGAGCAACCGCATCAAAACCATCGCGCGCTGGCGCTTCGAAGACGGCGTGGCGGGCCATCCGGTCACAGGCACTTCGGGCGGGACGGCGTATGCGTTGGGAGTGACAGATGTTTCCGGCAATGGCAACCATCTCTGCGCGTATAATGAGACAGCTTCGGGATGGAATTACAGTTCCTTGCGCCCGCCGGTCGTTTCGGGAGCGAACACGCTATCCGTGCAGAATATCGGCTCGTGGCCTTCGCTGTTCACCTGGTCGGCGGAAAGCGCGCCATCTCTCGATCTGGAGACTGTTGTTTTCTCGGAATGGACCATCGAGGCGTTCATCTATCCGACGACGATCACAGGTCAAAATCGCGGCATCGTGGGACGCGACGGCGCGCGGCCTTCCGGCTCCAGTTCGCCGTTGTATTTCAATATCCAATCGTCCGGCGCCTTGCTGTGCGAATATTCCGACTTGGCCGGCAACGTCCATCTCGCGTCCACCGCAACGGGATTCATCACGACCGGCAACTGGTATTATGTGGCCGTGACGTGCAATGGCTCGAACCTGACTTTATACAGCGCCAATCTGACCGATGGCGACACTGTCGCGACGCAAGCGGCTCAAACCGCAATCGTCAGCGATAATCCCAGCTTTGGAGCTTATCCCCATTCATCGCCAGAAGGTCCGCCGACTCCGCGCACCGCCTGGTCCGTGGGGCGGCAGTTTTATAGCGGCGGCGACGTGGATCGCTTCATCGGCAACATCGATGAAGTGCGCATCAGCTGCGTGGCTCTGGATATCAGCACGGAATCCCTGCTGGCCGTAGGATTGATCGAGCCGAATGATGATGACGACAAAGAGCCTGTGACGACTTCTGTCACAAGCAATTGGATGCTTTATTGATCGACCGCCAGGCGGCGATAAAGTCTCTATATATGTTTTGTCCGTATCCCGTTGAGCATTGCGATGGATACGGACAAAACATTTTAAACCCGCATCACGCGTAGTGATTCGGTCAATCTTTGCGTTGCTTCCGCCAGGCAGCGGGAGAAATGCCTTCTTGTTTGACGAATGTATTCACGAAGTAATTTGCGTGACAATATCCCGCGCGCTTGGCGATTTCGGATAAACTCATGTTCGTGTCGAGCAGCAACTCCTTCGCCTTCTTCAGCCTTCGGCGGCGGATTTCCGCGCCGATGGTATGATTCACGCAAGATTTGAAGCGGCGCCCCAGGTGAGAGTGGGAAATGCCGGCAGCCTTGGCGGCATCAGGCGCGGAGATGGGTTCGGTGAAATGCTCCGCAATGAATTGCATGGCCTGGGCCACCGCCTGATCTTCAACCGCAAGTATGTCCGTCGATGCGCGCGTCACAACATAGCTGGGCGGGATGCGTTGATGAAGCTCCGTGTATTTTGGACTGCGCATGAGCTTGTCCAGCAATTGCGCCGTGCGATAACCCTGAAGCTCGTGGTCGATATCGATGCTGGAAATGCCGGGACGGAACGCTTCGCACAATGACACTGTATTATTCACGCCCAGGATCGCGACTTCGTAGGGCGTTTCGATCTTGGACATCTGGCAAGCGTGCAAGATATCGACGGCGCATGGATCGTGGCATACGAAAATGGCGACAGGCTTGGGCAAATCCCGGATCCAGACAAAAAGATCGTCGGATGAGATCCACCCCCCTTGATGGCTGAAAGGTGTATGAATTAGCGGCATATTGAGAAAACAATGGTATCCTGCTTTCACTACAGCCTCTTTGAAGCTCATTCCACG
This sequence comes from Candidatus Sumerlaeota bacterium, assembly GCA_016928995.1. Classification (GTDB taxonomy): domain Bacteria; phylum Sumerlaeota; class Sumerlaeia; order JAFGJS01; family JAFGJS01; genus JAFGJS01. The sequence continues at coordinate 38,144 of JAFGJS010000025.1, forward strand.
TTCATAGGACCAGCCTCGGTCTTTCGGTCCAAAAAAAGCATAGTTGCGAAAGCCGCGTTCGGCAAAATGTTCAAAGGCCATCTGACCGATCCGTCGATTGTCGGTTTGAACGGATGGAAAAAACTGATCATCCGCATAACCGGTGTAATCGACCGCCGGGATTCCCATTTTCCGGACAAACTCGGATTTCTCCTGATCGGCGCCAGGAAAGATGATCCCATCGATACTCTGTTGTCGTAATTCCTCATAAGTGCAATAACGGCAATTGAGCGAGAACCAATATTCGTTCAGCACAACATCCCAATCCTGATGTTCCCGGATATAGTGGAAGATGCCTTGAAAGCATTGCTCCAGATCGTTCTGGAAGAACGAGATCTTTGGGCAGTCAATCGCCACCCTTTTCATTCGTTTTCGCGCCATCGCAGCGATCTCCCGAAAAAGTCAAAAATCTTAGCGAGATAATCGTTTTTCATATTTGTATAATAAGGCCATTTTTGATTCAATATGTTTGTGTTGGGAAAAGAGCCAAAAATATCCGAATGCAACGCATACTTTTTCCTCATTTGTATTTGCATTGATCCGGATGGCTCACAAGGCCATCCGGTAATTTTTAAAAGAGGATTTTGGCATAAATATTTTGATGAGCCGCCAAGAAAGGAGAGGGAAACGGTTCCTGTGATTTGTATGTGTCCTCGACCGAAGAGAGAGCCAACTATATGACTGAAGAGAGTATAGCTTGAATCGGTAGAATCAAAACTGAAAGAGGCGCTCGAAAAAACTACAAGGAGAAAGGAAAGATGATGAGAAGAATCGCAGTAGCACTGGCAGTCTCTTTTGTGATCCTGATCATGGCCGTTACGAGCCAGGCGCAGACCGGCAATGGCATGTCTATTCTCAATCTGGCCAGCGGGAAAGCGATGGATGCCTACGGCAATAGCAACGGCTCCAACGTGCTGATCTGGGATTACTGGGGCGGCACGAACCAGCGCTGGAACGTCGCGTCGCTGGGCGACGGCCTTTATAGCATCCGCTCCCTGCAGAGCGGCAATCGCTCCCTCGATTGTTGGAACTTTGGCACGGCCAATGGAACGAACATCGCGCTCTATACTTATTATGGCAATGCGTGCCAGAAATTTTATTTAACCAAAACTGTGGCCAGCTCCTATCGCATCACTCCGAGCCATGCCACGGCGCAATGTGTGGATGCATACGGCACGAGCAGCGGCTCGAACGTCGGCACGTGGAGCTACTGGGGCGGCACGAACCAGCAGTGGTGCTTCGGCGTCTCAAACAGTTCCATCACGCTGAATCCCGGCGAAGATATCCAGGCGGCGCTGGATACGTATCAGACGGTGAATTTACGTGCCGGAACGTGGACTCTTTCCGAGCCGTTGTATATCAACGCCGGCAACACGTTGAATGGCGCGGGCATGAGTTCCACCATCCTGCGCGGACCGAACTCCACATACACCTATTCGCTGATCCGCGGCTCCTACATCGGTTCTATGTTCAATATCACCATCAAGAATCTGAAGCTGGATGGATGGCTGGGCGGAGAGCATGGGATTAATATCGGCGGAACCACAAACCTGAGAGTTGAAAACGTCTGGTGTCTGAATATGAAGGGCATGGGCGTCAGCTGCGGCCAGGGAGTCAATGCCTATTACAACAACGTCGTTTGCGAAAACTGCGGGCGCGTGGACATGTGGCACAACTGGTACAACCGGAATGTGTACGGCGGCAGCATCAATAACTCCGTCTGCAAAAACTCGCCCAATGGCGTAGGCATGAAACTCTCGGTCGGCAATGACTGGACCCTCAACGGCTGCACCTTCTCAGGCAATGTATGGGATGGCTTGTGCACCCAGGATAAAAACTATCGCGTCAGCATACTCAACTGTTCCGCCTATAACAACGGCAGCAAAGGCATGTATGTCTATGCGAACGATGGATCGCTGATTCAATACTGCACTGCTTACAACAACGGCAGCAATGGCATTTACGTCAACTCCAACGATACGGGCGACACGTCTTGGATCAGGAACTGCACTGCGTACGGCAATGTCGGCAATCAGATTGAAACCCATGGTTACTGGGCATGGGACGGTATTTACTAAGTCGAACTGCGGTTGATACAGAATGGAATCCAAGCAGTGGAAACATCGGGCAGCCCGGCTTGACTGGGCTGCCCGGTTGTGATTATTAAATTATACTATCCCATGTTGCATAATACACAAAAAGAACCATGAAAAAAAACACTTTTGTATCGCGGACACTGAAACTCGTGACGGCCGTTGCGATCGTTCCATTATTGATCTCATGCGCTTGGATCTTACAAGGCGAGGCTGGGCGATATACAAAAACGCAGTTGGGCCTCTTCCCTGAACATAGTCAAATCATTGGGCTGATCCGCAGTGCGGACAACCGGCATTTCGCGCTTATCATCGCCAATGGTGAAAAACAACAGGTGATCGTCGATGGACAGCCCGATCCAGAGGTTGAAGGCGCGGTGGCGCTTAACACAGTACGCTTCAGTCCGGATGGTGCGCATCGGGCATATGCCGCTGCGCGCAAGGATGATGATGGCGCGAGATGCTTCGTGGCGCTGGATGGGAAACGCGGACGGGAATTTGATTCGGTGTCGAGCGAGAACTTTCTCTTCAGCCCCGATGGCAGGCGGTTGGCGTATATCGCCGGGAAAGGCGATAAAAGGATCACAGTGATCGATGGCCAACCTGGACCGGAATATGATTTGACGATGGGCGTCCGTTTCAGTCCAGACAGCCGGCGCGCGGCGTATGTCGCGGTGATGAAAAAAGGCGGACGCTTTCATGAATTCCAGCTGGTTCTTGACGGTCAGCCGCAACCGGTATTCCGCGATGTGCTGGAGGATTCCGTGGTCTTCAGCCCAGACGGCAAACGCGTCGCATACAGCGCCATGATCGATTTGAATCAATGGGTTGTGGTTGTCGATGGCCAGGCCAGTCCGGTTTATGAGGAGATTCTTCCGGCGTATCCCGTTTTCAGCCCGGATAGCCAGCATGTGGCTTATGCCGCCAAGATTCGGGAAGGCTGGTTTCAAGCCGTCATCGATGGCAAAGCAAAACCGGCCAATCAAGCAATGAGCAAGATTCTCTTCAGCCCGGACAGCCGACGCGTGGCGTATTCCGGCCGGACAGCCGGCGCGTGGCGAGTGATCATTGACGGTCAAGCCGGGCCCAATTTTTACGACGGCGATGACGATAGCATTCTCTTTAGTCCGGACAACCGGCGCGTGGCGTATCTCGTCCGCGACGGCGAAGGCGATAAGAAACGTGTGGTCGTTGATGGCGTGGCCGGACCGGAGCATGACGGAGTTTTACGAAACTCGCTGCGCTTCAGCCCGGACAGCAGGCATCTCGCGTTCATCGCAAAAAAAGGCGACAAGGAACAAGTCGTGATCGATGGCCAAGCCGGATTGGAGTATGACGCCATTATATCGGATTCGCTGATATTTTCCGTTGATGGTTCAAGAGCCGCCTATGTTGCGCGAAAAGAAGACAAGGAACTGGCGATCATTGACGGCAAACCTGGACTGGAGTTCGACAAGATTGCGAATCTATCCTTTAGCGAGGATGGAGCGCACGTTGCTTATGCGGCACAAAATGGCGCCGGAGCGCTGGTCGTCTTTGATGGCATCGCCCAAGCGGAATACGATGTCATCATTCCAGGCTCTCCCATTTTCAATCGTGATGGATCGCATTGGGCATATACGGCAGTGAAAGATCATAGCCTCACGATTGTCATCGACGGCGAAACCCAAATTGCCTGCGGCAAATTGCTTTGTCCGCTGGTCGCGCCGGAGGACAATGGATTCAAAGCGATCACGGTTTCTGATCAGCAGATCTGGCGCATCCACTGGCGTCCCTGAAAACGCTCTCCCGCATAATTCGATTGAAATCGCCACTCAATCTGTAGATAAAATAATAGCTGGGGCAAATTTTTTTGATTAAAATGAAAAGCCTACGAAAGGCCTTATAATTTTTTTCAAAACTGCCGCCTTTCACTCTCATAAAAAAAAAGGAGAGTCGTACCATGCGTATTCGTATGCTTCTGTTTTCCATCGCCCTGTCGTTTGTGATGTCTGGATTTTTATTCAACGCCCTCGCGCAGGAATCGCCGCCTCAACAAAGCACCACCGGCCCCGTACCTCCGCCATCCGTGCTGGAAAAAAGCGCCATGCGCATGGCGCCTCCAGCCGAAGGCAGGGCATCGAAAACACTGCCCGTGCCTGGATATGAATGGAGGCATGGCTGCGGCCCAACCGCGGTGGGAATGGTCATCGGCTATTATGACGGCCTTGGATTTGACGACCTGATTCCCGGAGACGCCAGCACTCAGACTGCTGATGTGAACCAGTGCATCGCCTCGCAGGGCAGCGGCGTTCGCGGCGTGGGTGTGCAAAAGCATTATGAGGATTACGCGCTGCCGATGGACTCCAGCGAGCCGTCTGTTTTGGCGGACAGTTCCGAAACATATCCCGTCGGCTGCCATACTGATGATTCGATCGCGGATTACATGCATACATCCTGGAGCAGCGACGGCAACTTCTATGGCTGGAGTTGGTCGAACATGATTTCAACGGCATTCGGTTCTTTCGTCGACCAGCAAAATTATGATTATTGGTACTCGACTGATGATCTCATGATCTCCAACGGGACGTTGTCATGGAGCGTGTTGACTCAGGAAATCGATAATAATCGGCCAATGGTCTTTCTGGTCGACACCGACGGCGACGGCTATACGGATCATTTTGTCACGGTTGTCGGCTATTCCGACGGACCGCCGCAGCAATATGGCTGTCTCGACACGTGGTATCCCTATGGGGATGTCCGGTGGTGTAATTTCAGCGGAATCGGCTCTGGGGTTCCCTGGGGCATCTGGGGCGGCTGGTCGTTTCGCATGTATTGCCTCCTGCAAGTTCAAGCGGTCAATGGCGAGGTCGCCAGCGATCCGGATCAATCGATGTTCGATCCAGGAGCATCTGTCACGCTGACCGCAACGCCGGATGAGGGTTATACTTTTGTATCATGGACCGGCGACGTTCCTTCCGGCCATGAAACGGACAATCCGCTTGCCCTGACGATGGATGGCAATAGAAGTCTGACAGCTGTTTTCGCACTCGGTCAGTATACCGTGACATACCAAACCGATGGGACGCCGGGAGCGACATTGAGCGGCGACACATCGCAGACCGTCACGTATGGAGACGCCTTCACGCCGGTGACGGCCAATGCTCCGGCGGGCTACATCTTCAAATACTGGGTTCGCACAGACGGCGCGCCTTACTTTTTCTTTAGCGCGAATCCCCTGACACTGACAAACGTCGCCTATGACATGACTTTGACGGCGACGTTCGTCCTCGACTTCTCCTGCGGAGCCGAAAACTGGGGCCGGTATCGATAAGGCGTTGCACGGGGCCTAATCTTCCCGGTAATGGGCGCCGCAGGATTTGCGGTTTTCGTAGGCGCCGTGCAGGACGGCAAGCGCGGTGATCACGCCGTTGCGCAGGCCGATCATCTCGTCGGTCATGCGCGCGCTTTCGTAGAAGTCTTCGACTTCCTGCCGCAGTCCGCGCAGGATGCGGTAGGCGCGTTTCATGCGCCGGTTAGTGCGCACGAGGCCGACGTAGTTCCACATAGTCTGCTTGATGGTGAGCCAGTCCTGCTTGATCAGCGCGGGATCCACTTCCTGCGTCTGATACTGCCAGGGATCGATCTCGGGGTAGTAGTAATCCTGCTCATGCACGAGTTTGCCGATTTCACCGCCGCAGCGCCAGCCCCAGACCAGGCCCTCCAGCAGCGAGGAGGAAGCCAGACGGTTGGCGCCGTGCAAGCCGGTGCAGGTCGTCTCGCCCGCGGCCCAAAGCCGCCGCATGTTCGTGCGGCCCTTCAGATCGACCCACACGCCGCCGCAGGCGTAATGCGCGGCAGGCACGACGGGGATCGGCTGCTTGGCGATGTCGATGCCGAGTTCGGCGCAGCGATGGTAAATCGTGGGGAAGCGCTGCTCCAGCCAGGCGGCGTCCTTATGCGTGATGTCGAGATAGACGCACGGACCTCCGTCAATCAGCATCTCGTTATGGATCGCGCGGCTCACGACGTCGCGGGGCGCCAGGCTGCCGCGCTCGTGGTAACGCTGCATGAAGGCCTCGCCGCGGTGCGTGACGAGCTCGCCGCCTTCGCCGCGCACGGCCTCGCTGATCAGAAAACTTTCCGCGTTGCGATGGTAGAGCATAGTAGGATGGAACTGGATGAACTCCATGTTCAGCAGGCGCACGCCCGCGCGGTAGGCCATGGCGATGCCGTCGCCGCGCGCGCCGGCCGGATTCGTGGTGTGGAGAAAAATTTGCCCGATGCCGCCTGTGGTCAGCACGGTGTGCTTGGCCAGCATCGCCTCCACTCGCCCGGTTTGCTGATTGAGTACATACGCGCCGAAGCAGGCGGGTTTACGGTAATGATCGGCGGCGACGTTGGAATGATGCGAGAGCGTGAGCAGGTCGATCGCCGTGTGGCGCGTGAGCAGGCGGATGTTCGGATGCTGCTGCACGACTTTGAGCAATTGGAGCTCGATGGCCTTGCCGGTCAGGTCCGCGACGTGCAGGATGCGCGGCATGGCGTGCGCACCTTCCTCGGTGCGATGCAGTTCGTCGGCGCTGTCGCGGTCGAACTCGACGCCCACCTGTTCGATCAGCACTTCTCGCACGAGACGCGGACCGAGTTTGCTGAGTTGCCGGACGGCTTTGGGATTGCAGATGCGTCCGCCGGCCTCCTGGATGTCCTCGGCCAGCAATTGCGGCGAATCGCCCTCGCCTTCGTAGATGATGCCGCCCTGCGCCCAGCGCGTGTTGGCGTCTTCGGGCTCTTCCGCGCGCGTGATGAGCGTGACTTGCGCTCCGGCTTCGGCGGCGGTCAAAGCCGCCGTGCAGCCTGCGATGCCTGTGCCGAGAATCAATACATCCGCGGGTTGATCTTGCATGAGTCGGGTTCCGTCCTTCCGTGGCGATCAATAGCGCAACATGCCCAACCGCCCCGGAAACTGCAATAAAGAAAATCGCGGAATGAGGCGTACAGACGCCTTCCTCTTCAGCGGCAAATCATGTCATGATTTGATTGGAAGGAAATGGAGCAAACTCGCTATGCGCCTGTCTTAATTTCAAGCGCTTGTGATCATTTATTTCGTTGGCGAATGAGCGCGACGGCTTCAATGGCGCGTTCCTGTAGTGAACGCAACCTGATCTGTTTTGGGTCACGGCTCCAAAAGCCGCACAATGGCAGAAGCAGCTCCAGGTCATCCGGCTGGCCAATCTCAGCGAATTGCTCCAAGGCATACCACTTTAAGCCAAAATCATCTTCGCTGATCATACGGCGTAGTAATTTCCGGTATTGTTCACCCTGGAATTCATACAACGTTTTCATTGCCATCAGGCGAATATTCTCATCTTCATGAGTGAGCCGTGACAACATGCCATTTTCTGTTTCAGCGCAGTTGAGGCGGGTGAACGTAGTAAAGAGAGCTTTATTCGTGGGATTACCGCCCCATTTGCTGGTTGCATCAAGGCACTCCAACAGGATCGGAACTGTCCGTCTGTCCTGCAATTCACCCATGCGAGTGACGATCCAGTAGATTCCGCTGGCTTGCAGGTTGGGTTCATTGTTTAAAATCGTTTCAAGAATTTCAATCAACATAGCCGCTTCGTCATCGGCGCTTGAAAGACCGATCCAAGGCTGTATGCGCTCAAAATATGGACCCCTGCTCATTTTATTAAATTGTTGATAATACTCTTCGGCGATCCTGAAGTGTTGCGCATCGCCCACATATGCCAAACTGTAGAGCAATTGCATCAAACTATCGACACTAGATCCACGATTCCCATTCAGCCACTCTTGGATATTATTCAGATTCTGGCTGGCCGCCTGCTCGCAAGCCTCAGACCCGAGTTCGACCACTGCCCACGTGGCGATTGGCATCGCTTCGGATACTGAATTCTTCAGATTCAGGATGGCTAGCAATGGCTCCTGGCATTCCGGCAGTCGGATTGCGCGCAACATTCGAGCCGCATAAGGCGAGAGAAAGGCGACGCTATACTTGAGTCGTGGATGATCCTCGTCATACATCGAAGGAAGCATGGCGAGCAGCTCATTGCATATCGATGTCTTCTCTTTTTCAGTCAACAATGGGATGAGCATTTCTCCCGCTATTAGGCGATTGCCGCTCGGTTCTTTCTCATCGTGAAACATGTCGAGATAGTATTTTTTCTTTTCCTTTTTTGCGAGTTTGCCGCCTCCCGGTTGAGAAACCAGTTCGCCGGTCCAGAATCCCATGTCTGATACTCGAGTGATCTTATATTGAGCAAGCGGCCTTTTCACGCTGATATTAGACGCATCTGCGACATCCGGAAAATATCTCAACAACAGACGGTTTGCCAGTCTGGCTATTTCGTTATTCGGCGATTCTGATATATCGAGCAGCAAGGGGATTGTCCGTTTGTCGCCGGTGCTCGCGAGCTGGCATAAAATGGAAGATTGATTGTCGGGATGAGCCTGACGGCAGATGTCGATGGCTAGTGGAAAGTTGGAAGGTTCTTTCATCGAACGCAACAGTTCTTCAAATCCTTGCTGGTATGCCCAGCCAGCTTCTCGAAAGGATTTCTTCATATACGGCAGAAATTTGGCGATGCGGATTTTCTCATCCGGTTGCTGATAAATTTCGATCAGCGTCCGAAAATTCTCGATGTCTTCAGGCTTTGTGAAGCCTTGGGAAATTGGCCAGTGCTCTGTAGTTCGCCAATCTTTGCGAAACAGAATCGCAACACTCGTAGCGCCATATGGCAATCTGTAATCGGCGCTTGAACATGATAACATTTGGTGGATTTCTAATGGAACTTGGACGGTCTGGTTTTTCATACCGGGATCGCCCATCAGCACTTCGACAATCTCTATTGGCGTCTGAAATGTGGTTGAACTGAGTTGCCCTACGTTTGCGATGACGATTAATTCCGCATTGCCGATATCCCTCCACATATGCGGGGGTATCCGGCTTGCACGAGCCTGATTCTCTCCAAAAAGAGCAAGAATTCCTGAGAGTGCGATGATCAAAACACTGGTCAGTCGCGTGCGTCTTTTCATGAGTTTCACCTGATTAAGCATTATGGGATAAGGCGCGGATGGATTCGATGATTTCCGCGCAGGTCTGGGGACGCTCGGTGGGATCTTTGGCGAGACAGCGGGCGACAAGGTCGCTGATGTCTGGCGGAATCTCGGAGTCAAGTTCGTTGGGAGTGGGGGGCACCTTGTGCAGGTGCTGCGCGAGGATGTTTTCGCCGGTGAAGGGGCGCTCGCCCAGCAGCATCTCGTACATCACGACGCCGCAGGCGTAGATGTCAACGCAGGGGCCGATCCCTTCGGAGCGGATTTGCTCGGGCGACATGTAGGCCATGGTGCCGACGACGACGCCTTCCTTGGTGAGATGGCTGTCGTCGCTGAGCCGGGCGAGGCCGAAGTCGACCATTTTCACTTCGTCCGTGGCGTTGGTGATGAGGATGTTCTCGGGCTTGACGTCGCGGTGGATGACATCCGAGTCGTGCGCGGCCTGAAGTCCTTCGGCCATTTGACAGACGTAGCGCAGCGCTTGCTCCAACGGAATTTTGTGGTGCGCGTGCAACTTGCGCCGCAAGGTTTCTCCATCAACGTATTCCATGGTGATGGAAAATTCATCCTCGCTGGTGATGATGTCGTAAATCGAGACGATGTGCTTGCTGGCGACCTGGGCCACGGTCTGGGCTTCGCGGAGCATACGTTGCTGATGCTCCTCGCTGCGCGCGAGATGCGACGGCAACACTTTCCAGGCCACCTGACGGTTGAGGATGGTGTCCTGCGCGAGGTAAACGACGCCCATGCCGCCTTCGCCGATTTTCTGAATGATCTTATAGCGTTGCGTGCGCTTTTCCTGCTTGTCCGGCGCGGTTATCGCCCCGGTGCGCTGTTCGCCAAAGTCCGTCGGCGTGTCCACGTCGTGCTTCGTGACGAGCTGCGACAGTTCCGCGGATTGCCGCAGCCGTTCCTGGATGTCTTTGTAATAGTAATCGATGGCCAGCACTTTCTCGAAGGCTTCCTTGGCCATGTCATACTGGCCGCTGCGTTCGAAGGTACGGCCGATGAGATAATAGACGTCGATATTGTCGCGGGTGGGTTTCTTGTTTTCGCCCAGGCATTCCTCGAAGCGGTCGATGGCGACTTCGAAGAGGTCTTTTTCCATGAAACACTCGCCCAGCGCCTTGAGCGCCCGGCGAGCGTATTGTTCGTTATCGTTTAGGCCCTGGAACAGACGGATCGCTTCGTCGTATTCGGCGTAGCCCTGCAAGAGCACGCCGAGTTCGTACATGATGTCTTTGTCGCGCGGATTGTTCTTCAGCTCGGCGCGGAAATTTTCGATGGCCTGATCGGCCTGTCCGACACGATTGAAGATCTGGCCGGCTTTCTTGAAGTTGCCCGCACGCTCATAATAACTGGCGGCGAGGATCAGGTTGTCGAGCTGTTCGAACATCTCGGCGGCTTTTTGCGCGTTGCCGGCCTTGCCGTAGCAATTGGCGGCCTGATTCGCATTATTGGCCTGCTCAAAAAGTTCCGCGGCTTTCTGATACTCCCCTGCCGCTTCGAAATGCCGCGCCGCAGTCTCCACGTCGCCCGTGAGTTGCAGCGTCTGCGCGGCGCTGGCGAAGTCGCCGATCTCGCGAAACAGCGAGTAGGCCTGGTCGTAGGCCTGGATGTTGCGGTAAATCTCGGCGGCTTCCTGCAGGCGCCCGGCCCGTTCATAGCATTCGGCGGCCAGCTTTTCGCAATCGGAGGGCAGATATGAAATCAACTCGCCGGAATGAAGGCCGAAGTAAACCAGCTGATTTTCGGGATGCACAAAGCACAATGAGAGGGAATCCGGCATGTCCATTTGATAAAGACAGCGGCCTTCTTCGTCGAGCAGCGATATTTCCTTGGTTCCGGTCGCTACGGTAATGCCGTTCAACGTGAGATAAGCGATCCGGCGAACCTTGTGGGTGAGTTCGGCCTCCCATAAGAGATTCATCGCGGAGTCGAAACGCATCAGCTGGTTGTCGCCCACAGCGGCGGTCAGAAACGAGCCTCCGGGTTCGAGTTCGAGGGCGTGCACCCGGGCGTCCAGCTGCGCGCGCGCCAATTCATTGCCGTCTTCATCGTAGATCATGATTTCGCCGCCCAACGTGCCGACGGCCAGCTGCACCGGAAGACGGGCCATGCTCAGCGTCCAGGCTTTAAAATCGACGGGCTTCTCCCACAGCGGCTTGCCTTCCATGTTGTAGCAAACGAGTTTGTCGTCGGTGGCCACGGCGAGAATCTCGTCGCCGGGAAGAAAAATCAGATCTTCGGCCGGTGCGGTCAAAGTGGTTCGCCAGCGTTCCTCTTTTGTTTCATCGAGCATGATCAGCGGATGCCGCCCGGAGTCGAGCTCGCCTTTCACGCCGATGGCGATGCGGTCGCCGGCCGTGTTCAACGCCAAGGAGCCGGGCTTGTAGTCGCCGCCGATTTTGTATTTCCATTTATGGGCGAAAGTATCGGTCAGATACAAAATTTCGCGTCCGGCCGTGCCGAGGGCGACCTTCTTGCCATCGCCGGAAAAGGCAAAGACGACGAGCATGGACTTGAAATCGCGGTGTTCGGCTTCGTTCAGCACGACCAGACGGGCATAGAGCTCCGCCGCCTTGATTTGCCCTTCTTCGGTTTGGCTGTATGCCTCGGCGGCCAGGTTGAGCTGTCCGAGCTGCTCGTATATTTCCGCCAGCCGTTGATGATTCCCGGCCTTCTCGTAGAGAGCGATCGCCTGTTTTGTGTCGCCTTCCTCATAGTAGAGGTCGGCGGCCCGGTTCGGTTGTTTATCGAGCTCATAGAGCATGGCGGCGTAGAGTTTGTCGCCGTTTTGCTCGAATCCCATCGCGGTGCGCTCAAGATCGCCTTGCTGCGCGCATGCGGCGATCATCTGCTCCACGAGTCCCAGTTCGCGGTAAATAGCGATCGATTTATCGTATTGTCCGGCCTTCAGATAGAGGCTTGCGGCTTGCGAGCGGTTGCCGATGGATTCGCAAAACACCGCGGCCTGAAGAGTTTGATCCTGATCCAGATAGAGCTGGACGGCGTCCTTTTGCCGGCCGGCCTTGACGAGAGCCTGCGCGGCGTTTTCAAAATCATCGGCCCGCAGGAAAAGTTTCGAGGCTTGTTCAAATTCGTTCGCGGCCAGAGCCGCCTCGGCCGCACGCACGTATTCGCCAGCGCGTTTGAATGCCTCGCAGGCTTCTTTCGGTTGCTGGAGCTGTATGAACGTCTCGCCCAAGCCGGCTTCATTGCCGGCCATGCGAAACCAGCGCAAGGCCTTGGTGAACTGGTTTTTCCTGGCGCAACGTTCTCCCAGCTTGTTGCTGATGTTCTTGATCAAACCCATAGCGCCATGTTCCAAACATTCATCCGCCGCAAGATCATTGCGTTGAAGGATGATATTTTAACCGCACGGGCGTCCTGCTCAGGAACCATGAGTGAATCTCGCCGCTACATTATTGGATCGGCTGATGTTGCCGAAAAGTTTACATCGATCTTCATCATCGTTATCCTGACAGCGATCATCGGATGCCGCCTAAAGCCGTTCAGCCTCCTTTTCCATCCAATAGTTGATGTCGTCAAGGGTCATGCTCATGGAGGCGAAGGCTTGGCGTTCGCTGTAGGAGAGGATGCTGAAGATCTCGTCCAGCGTCGTTGAGCCATGCAGCGCCCGGATCAATCCGGCCTGTCGCAAGGAAATGTAATTCCGGCTGTTCTGGCAGACTTTGCGGATGAGCCCGGCGTTGCTTTCTTCCAGGAAGGCGTTTCGCACTTCATCGTATACAGCGAGCAGTTCGTAGACGCCGCTGCGCCCCTTGAAGCCGGATTGCCCGCAGGTGACGCAGCCTTTGCCGCGATAGAAGTCCCAGTCGTCGGGATCGGTGTCCACGAGGTTGAGCTGCTGAAAGAGGCTGCGCGGCGGAGTGTATTTTTCCTTGCAGGCGCTGCACACTTCGCGCACAAGCCGCTGCGCGAGCACCGCAATACCCGTGCTGGAAAGCAGATAAGTGCGCAGTCCGACGGACATCAGCCGATGAATCGCGGCGAAGGAATCGTCAGTGTGGATCGTGGAGAAAAGTTTGTGGCCGGAGAGCGCGGCTTGCACCGAGGCTGTCGCCGTGACTTCATCGTGGATTTCGCCAATGACGATGATGTCCGGATCCTGATGCATGATGCCCTTGAGAATCTCCTCCATTTGCTTGCTGTTGGCGTGCTTGTATTGGCGCTGGGCGATGCCTTCGATGTTGTATTCCACCGGCGATTCGAGCGTGCAGATTTTCATGTCGTCGCGGTTGAGATAATTCAGGCAGGCATAGAGCGAGGTGGTCTTGCCTGTGCCGGTGGGGCCGGAGAAAAGCACAAAACCGGAGGGCGCATGCAACAGCCCCTTCAATGTGCTCAGCACACGGGGCAGCATGCCCAGATCCTCCAGATCCTTCAATCCCAGATCCTTGGTCAGCAGCCGGATGGTGATCGACGTGCCAAGCACCGTGGGATAGATCGAAACGCGCAGGTCGTGCTCTTTTTCATCAACCTTGACGTACATTTGGCCGATCAGCGTGTCCGAGGAGTCGGCGAGATCGATCTGCGCCAAGATCTTGATGCGGCGAATGATCGAGTCCTGCAGGTTGCCGGGCAGGTCGGTTTTGAACACGAGCTTGCCGTCGATGCGATAGCGCACACGCTGCTTGTTGTAGAGCGATTCGATGTGGATGTCGCTGGCGCCTTCGTTGATCGCATTGGCGATGATGTAATCGACCATGTTGGATATCTGCGTGGTGCCGCCGGATGCGTCGCCGCGCTGGGTTAAATCGTAGCGGCTGAAGGATCCTGTAGTTTCTGTGGATTGCTGCGCCATCTGCGCGACGTTCTGCACCATGGAGCGTTCCATCATGATTTCGCGCAACACGTTTTTAATGACGCTCTTCGGACCAACGGCCAGTTCGAAGCGCTCTTTAAGGATGGAATTCAGCGTCTGGAGCATCTGCGGATCGAGCGGATTGTGCACCAGGACGGTGACGATGTCGTTGTTTTTATACAGCGGCAGCACGATATGTTGACGTAGAAAGGCCGAGGGGAACAATGCCAGGAGTTTGGTGTCCACGGTGCGTTTATCGGGCACGAAATAGGGATAATCCAGTTGCTGACTGATCGCCTTGGCGAGTTGCTCTTCGTCGAGGATCCCATCCTCCATCAGGATTTCACCGAGAGGACGATGGACAGTCTGTTGCTTGCTGAGCGCCTGGCGCAGCTGCTCCTCCGTGATGTAGCCGTTTTCCACCAGCAGAGCGCCGATTTGAATGCGGAAGTGATATTTGCGGGAGACTTCGCGCAGCTGCCGCTTGGTTACATAACCCAGATCAAGCAGGATTTCACCCAAGAGTTTCTTGTCCAGCGATTCCTGCTGCAGTTGCAGGGCGTGCTGCAATTGATTGGGGGTGATGATGTTTTCCTTCAGCAGCGATTTCCCCAATTGGTTCGCCAGTCTCATCGCTTGACTTTGTGGATTCATGGCCATGTTAGCTGTCCGTCCGGCGCGCCAATGCGCGTTAATGAATCAATGATTCGTGGTCCGCCTTGGGATGAGGATCGTAAATTTCGCGCCGCGCCCTTCTTCGGAGTCGAGTTCAAGGCTGCCGCCATGCTCCTCGATGACCTTGCGCGTCACAGCCAGCCCCAGCCCGGTTCCCTGGGCGCCTTTGGTGCTGAAAAACGGCTCGAAAATTTTCTCCTGGATTTCTTGCGGAATGCCCGGTCCGTTGTCTTCGATGACGACAGCGAGCCGTTTTCCGCCGTCGCATTGTTTGGTGGCCAGCTTCACGCATGCGTTTTCCGTTTCCGCGCATGCTTCGATGGCGTTGCCGGTCAGATTGAGCAGCGCGTCATGCAGCTGCTGCGCATCAAACATAGTGTCCGGCAAATCCGGATCGAATTCGCACTGCAACACCACACCGAATTCATGCGCGCGCCGCTCTTGATTGTCGATGACATCAGTCATCAACGCGTTCAGATTGCCCGTTCCCCATTCCGGCTCGCGCTTTTTGCTCAGCGTCAGCATTTGCTGCACGAGACTGTGAATTTTCTGCGTGGCGCGCTCCTGAATGGGCCAGGCCTCTTCGACTAATTTGAGATCGCCGCTTTCCAATCCCATGTTGATCAGACCGGAGGAACCGAGCAACCCGGTGATGATGTTCTTGATATAATGCGAGATTCCGGCGACGGCGACGCCCATGGCCGAGAGTCTTTCCGCGGCGACTTTCTGCTCAACAAGCATGGCGTTTTCAATCGACATCGCGGCATGCGTCGAGATGATGTTGAGCAACGCCAGTTCGTCTTTCTGAAAGTTGATCGGCCTTAGCCGCGAATCAATATAAATCACGCCCAGCACGGCGTTCCGTCCGGCCAGAGGCGAGCAGATCGCGGATTGGATGCTTTGCCGAATCACGCTTTGCGCCTCGCTAAAACGCTCATCGTCAGCGGTGTTGGAGATCAATAGCGATATTTTCTCCCGCATGGCGTATTCCACGATGGTGTTGCTGATCTTCTGCTCTTCCCGTTCCGGTTTCTGGGCGGCGAGACGCAGTTCGCCAGTCTGGGGATCCGTGAGCAAAATCAGCACACGATCGGGGGTGAAAATCTCATGGAGCATATCCGCAAGAATTTTAAGCAGCACATCGCGATCCAAAACGCTATGGATGGCGTCAGCGACCTTGATCAACATCTCCGACTGCGCGTCAGAGAGATTGGCGCTACGAGCTAAGGGGCCAGTCGCGGATACGTAATGCGTGACTGTGTCGCTGAATTCTTCCGGCAACAGAGGCTTCGATTTTGCTTCTGGCGCCGCGGCGCCGCCGATCAACTGCGCCGCCGGGGATGGAGTCGAGGCTTCATCGCTAGTTGCTCTGTCGGGTTCCTTGAAGACCATCTCGGTGGAGCCGATGGAAATGATCGTGTCGTGCAAGAGCGGGGTGTCGTGCACGATTCTTTCGCTGTTGATGTACGTGCCGTGCGAGCTATCCAGATCGCGGATGAAATGGCGTCCTTCGTGCAGAAAAATCTCCGCGTGAAAGCGAGAAGCTGTTTCGTCGAATAAGACTATATTGTTTTTCGGATTGCGGCCGATCGTGACCTTGTCTCCATGCAGATCAAACACACGATTGCGATCATTGCCAGAGATGATTTGTAATTGAGCCATATCGCACGGTTCCCCTTTTAGCCGATGTCAGCGAAAGCTTACACATCAACCAGCGGCATCAATCCAGCCGTGGATTTCGCGTGGGCGCGCTCAAACTAGATCCAGCATTGATTTTTCTATCTCTACGCCGCGCAAATGTCAATACAATTGCAGCTGGGCGCGGCGGATCGGGCGCTTGGATTAAGAAATTCAGGGGATACGCGTTTATGGTTGAGCCGAGGGGGAAAGCGCCGAAGCGCGGGCGTGGATGCGTTTGGCCGGTCCGATCCGCCGCATTTCCCGGCGAATTTTATCGTAGGCTTGCACGTAATAGAAATAATCGCGACCGGGAACCACAGTGGCGTCTTCGTATGAGTACAGCGGTTCCCGGCCCGATTTGGGATCAATCGTCAGCACGATCTGTCCGTTCACTTGCTGATACGGTCCTTCGTAACGATCCGCGCGAAACACATAAAATCCATAGATGGCTTCATCAGGGGCGAAAGTCCACTCGACGGTTGCGACGCCTTGCTCCGGCGAATCGTCATGATTCACATGCGGCGTAAAAATAGCGCACGACATCAGCGTCGAAAGCATGCTCACGATTAAAAATATGCGAGGCGTCATTCCCTGTCTCCCGCCTGATTCAAGCTCAAATCGCCGGCGATTATTCGCCGGTTGTGACCGCCGTATCGCTCGAAACGGCGACCGTCTCGTCCGTAACCGCGCTCGTTTCATCCGGAGCGGTGGTCGGCTCGTCCTGATCGGCGGTCAGCGAGTCTTGAGCCGGAACGACTTCATCCGTGAAATGAGCGGCTTGCTGCTCCGCCGCGCGACGGGCCATGTTTAATTCGGTCAAGGCCTCGTCCAGATGCAGGCGCTCCCGCGGCGCGCGCTTGATCACGTCCAGCGTGGCGGCGAAATTGTAGACTTTCTGGGCTTCCTCGAACTGCCCGTTTCGCACGTAGACCTTCATCAGGTTATAATAATTTTCCGAATCATCAGGATCAACCTCGGTGGCCCGTTTAAAACAGTCAATCGCGTTTTCCCAATCCCCGATATTCTTGTAGCATTTCGCCAGTTTGCTTATGAATTTGCCGTTCTCTGGTTCTTTTTCGACGGCCAGTTTCAACTGCTCGATGGCGTTCTGATAAGCCTTCACCCGCTCATCACCTTCCATTTTATCCGCCAGATTCTTCAAATCGCCGCCTTTGTCGTAATAGGCTTCACCGGGGCCTTTGCAGGCGCTGAGCGCCCCGATAGTCAACAACAGGAGCATGATTCGCGTCGCGGATTTCATTCCGATCTTCCAATGCATCGTTATGGTCCTTTCATGTGTCATTCGGGTTATTGTCATCAGTGCGTCATTTTGAACGCTGAATTCCGGCTGTCAATGGTAATGTCGAACGCCGGAATTGACGCGTTTTCAGACTTGATGCGCCTGCGTTTCGTCCGATTCACCGCTTTTAACCTTGCGGATAATCCATGCTATTCCGCCGAAGAAAAGGCAGAGAACCGCCGGTTCCATGTGCCAGCGCATGCGTTGACTTTCCGTGCCGTCGATAAAGGTTCCCATCGCCCAAACCCATAGGCAGCAAAAAACCATGGCCGCCGTCAGCAAGCCTTCCTGAGTTCCAAGCCGCCTTCCTCGAATCAGTCCGGTCAGCATGCTGATGTAAAAAGCCAGCATGAATATATTGATCGGCGAAGCCCATTCGCCCAACAAGCCGCAGAGTCCACGACGTATGATCTCGCCGTAGTACAAGTCGGCGTGCATGCGGCTGTATATCGTATTGATCAACAATTGATAATCAATCTGATTATCCTCGAGGGTATAGGGGCGATAATAGGATGGCAGGGCAAAAAGAGTCTGATACTGCAAACACCGGTCCAAATATAGAATGGGGTAGCGTTTAAGCCATTCGCGTTTTTTCTGCATCATCTCGTGATTCAAGGCTGGGATGGCGTAATGATTCAGATTGACATAACGGGATGTCTGATACGGCGCCTTGATGGTTTCGTTCAGCGCGGGATGGGATGCAATTCGCTGCAGCTGCCATTCGCTGTAAAACGGGTTCACTTGCCGGGAATCATATTTTCCATTTTGATAGATGAAGTCGTAAAATGGGTCTCCCGTGACCAATCGTAAATTGATGGCGGACCAACTGGAAAAACTCGGGCTGTTGAACAAGACTGCGTTTTTCACGATCCATGGCGCCGCAAGCGCTGCGACGATGCCGCAAAAGATCAGGCCGCTCTTGAGTCCAGCCTTCCAATCGCTGTTTCTCAGCCAGAGATGCGCGCCGATCAGCGCGCCCAGCGGAAGCGCGGCAAGCGGATGCCACAGTGAACGCAAATAGACAATGAGCGTGAAAATCAGCGCCAGCCCAATCAGGCGGGCCATTGATGGACGTTCCGCCCATTTCCAGAGCGACCAGAAAAAGACACCGAACAATGCCATGAGCATATTGGGATAAAAAAACAGGCGCGTGAACAGGTAAAACGAGGGATTGAGCAGCAGCCCTGCGAGCAGAACGGCCGCTAGCGCGCGGCTTTTCAGATAATGCCGGGCGACGGCGAACCAGCAGACGCAACAACACAGGGCTACAGCGAACATGATCGCCGTGGCCGAAAGGTCCAGCGGCACGGCGCATCGATCATCGAGATACAGCGTCAGCCAAAGCAGCACATTCAGCAAGGGCGGCTGGCTGTGGAGGTCGATGAGGCTGCCGATGGGATCATGAAGCAAGTGCTCCGGCGAGAGAAATTGCCACATGAAAAAATAAATTTCCGTCCCGGGGTGGCTGGAAAGCGCCCAATGCATGAATCCATATACGCTGAAGAGAGCCAGGGGAATCAGCGAATCAGACAGCCGCTCTTTCAGTCGTGCTGGCGATCCAATAGGCATGCTTTTCCGCAGTTTCGTTCTATTTCAGCAACGCGTCGTTAAATGCTTCGCGCGCGGCTTTCATCGCGACGGGGATGCCGTTGGGATCCTTGCCGCCGGCCTGCGCCAGGTCGGGCCGGCCGCCGCCGCCGCCTTGCACGAGCGGCGCGACTTGTTTGACCACGTCGCCGGCCTTGAGCTTGCCGTGCAGATCCTTGCTCACGGCGCAAAGCATGGAGACCTTGCCTTCCTGCGCCGTTACGAGGAAAGCGGCGTGTGTGGGCAGTTTGCTTTTCACCACGTCCATCGCGGCGCGCAGTTCATTCATGCCCAGACCGTCGAGCTGCGCCACCACGACCGGCGTGCCGCCGATGTTCTCCGCTTTGTCCGTCAGATCCTGCACTTCGCCCGCCGATTGCTGCTGCTTGGCTTTGCTCAGTTCCTTGCGCAACTCTTTGATTTCTTTTTGCATGGCGGCTACGCGCTCAGGCGCCTCTTCGATCTTGGCGGAAAGCTGCTGGCAGACCTCGGCCAGTTTGCGGCGCTCGCTCAAGATCACGTTCACTGCGCCGTCGCCTGCCGTCGCTTCGATGCGGCGCATGCCGGCGGCGACCGAGGATTCGCCGGTGATCACAAACGGCCCGATCTGACCGGTGGCCTGCACGTGCGTGCCGCCGCAGAATTCAATCGAGTACGGCCGCTCATCACCCACCTTTTTACCGACTTGCACAACGCGCACCACGGCGCCGTATTTCTCGCCAAACGGGGCGATGGCGCCGCGTTTCTTGGCTTCGTCAATGGGCAATTCCTCCGTGGTCACGGTGTTGTTGCGCGTGATTTCGGCGTTCACGATGCGTTCGATCTCTTCAATCTCGCCGGGCTTGACTGCCGCGAGATGGGTGAAGTCGAAACGCAGATAATCCGGGCAGACATAAGAGCCAGCCTGGGTGACATGCTCGCCCAATACGCGCTTCAAGGCGCCCTGCATCAAATGCGTCGCGGTATGATTGCGCATCGTGCGCCAGCGCGCAGGCGCGTCAATCGAAGCGCAAATTTCCTCGCCTTCCTGAATCGATCCGGCGAGGACCACAGCTTCATGCAGGAACAGCCCTTCCGCGGATTTCTGCGTGTCGCGCACTTCCACTTCCAGCCCGTTGGCAGTCAGTTTGCCGATGTCGCCGGTCTGTCCGCCAGATTCGGCGTAAAACGGCGTCCGATCCAGTATAATTTCGAGCTCGGCGCCGGCCTCAGCCGAGGCTACGCGATGGCCTTGCTGAAAGATCGCAAGGATTTTCGCGGTCGCGGTAAACTGAGAATAATCGTAGCCGAGAAACTGCGTGGCGCCATGCTCGTGAAACAGGCCTTTCAGTTCTTCCGCGTGATCGGCGGATTGATAGAATTTCGCTTTGCGTTTGGCGCCTTCTCCGGCCATTTCCTGGCGGATGCGTTTGTAGCCTTCCAGGTCGGCTTGAATGCCTTTTTCCTCGGCGATCTCCTGCGTCAGGTCGGGCGGAAAGCCGTAGGTGTCGTGAAGTTTGAACACATCCTCGCCGGGAATCACGCCCCCTTCGCCGAGATCCGCCATGATCTTGCCCAGCAATTCCACGCCGGTGTTCAGCGTGCGATGGAAAGTCTCTTCTTCCGCCGCCACGGCTTTTTTCAGATGAGCGGGATTTTTGTTCAGTTCGGGATAAGCCTCTTGCATCTGCTCGATCACGACGTCGATCAAGCCGGCGAGAAACGGCCGGTCCATGCCGATCTTCTTGCCGTGACGGATGGCGCGGCGCAGGATGCGTCGGACGACGTAGCCGCGGCCTTCGTTGCCGGGCAGGATGCCTTCGTTGATCACGAACGCCATCGCGCGGATGTGGTCGGCGATCACATTGAGCGAAAGGGAAATTTCTTTCGAATCGTTATAGTTGACGCCGCAGGCTTTCGCCGCCGCGTCGCAGATCGGGCGCATCTCGTTGGTGTGATAGGGGCTCTTGACGCCTTGCAGGATGCATGCAAGCCGTTCGAGACCCATGCCCGTGTCGATGCCGCGATTCTTCAGCGGCGGGCGCGAGCCGTCTTTCTGCTGATCGAATTGCGGAAAAACAAGGTTCCAAAACTCCAGGTAGCGTTCGTCGCCGTTTTCGATTCCGGTCTTGGGATCGTCGCTCCCCTCGAAGTCCGGCCCCATGTCGTAAAGAATTTCGGAGGACGGTCCGCAGGCGCCCGTGTCGCCGGCCGGACCCCAGAAATTATCCTTCGCGCCCAGCCGGAAAATGCGCTCCGCCGGGAAGCCGACTTCGTCGCGCCAGATCGCCTCGGCTTCGTCATCGTCTTCGAAGACCGTCACGTATAGTTTCATCTGGTCGATGCCCACAAGGTTGATGAACTCCCAGGCCCACTGGATCGCCTCGCGCTTGAAGTAGTCGCCGAACGAGAAATTGCCCAGCATTTCGAAGAAGGTGTGATGGCGGATCGTGCGGCCAACGTTCTCCAGGTCGCTCCCCTTGCCGCCGGCGCGAAAACATTTCTGCACGCTGCACGCGCGGCGAAACAGCACATCAACCGTGCCGGAGTAATACGGCTTGAATTGCACCATGCCCGCGCTGGTGAAGAGCAGCGTCGGATCGTCCGGCGGCACAATCGGCCATGAGTCCACGGCGCGGTGCTCGCGTTCTTTGAAAAATTCGATATATCGCTGACGGATGTCTTGTACGGTCCAGCCCACGGTCGGTCCTCGTTTCTTGCGCAAAAATCGCCGTCTCAGTTCAAGAAAGCCTGTTTTTGCGAATTGCGCGGCGGATGGCAAGAGATTTTTCCGCGGAATCGAAGGGAAGCAGGACGGCATATTTCGCCACCGGCGGATCATTCGACAGAAGCGCAATGAAAGGCTTGCCTTTTCATCCTGACGGCGCCATGTTGCGCTCGTTTTTAATTACACGGTGATCAACAGGAGCGCGACCATGATTTTTCAACGGCAGGATTTGATCTTATTCCAGGGCGACAGCATCACGGATTGCGGACGGAATCGACTGGCTCCGAATGATATGGGATTCGGCTACGCGATCATGGCCGCCGCGTGGCTTTCCGCCATGCGACCGGAGCATGAACTGCGTTTCCTCAATCGCGGCATCGGCGGCGATCGCGTGTGCGATTTGAAAAGACGGTGGACCACGGATTGCATCGAACTGAAACCGGACTGGGTTTCGATCATGGTCGGGATTAATGAGGTCTGGCGAAGGTTTGACTCAAACGACCCGACAGCGACAGAAGTATATGAGCGCGATTACCGCGAGATCCTGGGTCAAGTTCGGGAAGCCCTGCCTGAAACGCGCTTCATCTTGATCGAGCCATTCGTGCTGGAGACTTCGCCGGATCGCGCGGCCTGGCGCGAGGACCTGGATTCGAAGATCGCCGTTGTGCGGCGCCTGGCCAATGAGTTCAGCGCGATTCTGATCCCGCTCGACGGCATTTTCGCCGGCGCCGCAGCCAAGCGTAAACCGGCCTTCTGGGCCGAAGACGGCGTGCACCCAAGCCCGGCCGGGCACGCGCTCATCGCGCAGTCCTGGCTGAATGCCGTCGAAGCGAATTAAAGAAAACATTACGGATCATCCATTCATAACGAAGCTTGCATAAACAATCGCGCGCCGGCCATTTAAGGCCGGCGCGCGATTTATCGTTACAACTGTGACCGCCGTCTTCAGCGGGCGGTTTCGCGATGCTCCAGTTATTTCTCGAATTCGCCTGGAGGCATGCTGCTGAGGCCGGGAATGACGAACTCCGGAATGCCGATGGAGGCGTGGCCTTCCCAGCGTGGATGATTGTCGATGGTCCAGTACATGACGCGTTCCACGATGATGCCTTTGCCGTCGATTTCCTTCACCAGCGTGGAGATGGATTGTGTGCCGCCGGGGTTCGCCACGAAGTTGTTCGCTTTCACCGTAAGGCGCTGCCCCGGACTGACGGCATACGGACTCGGCGCCGGAACGACCACGCTGCTGTCGGGCTTGATGAACTCCACGCTGACGTTCGCGGTGGTGTCGCCGGGATTTCCGACGGTGATGAAGCATTCGAAGTTTGAAGTGCCCCAGACCGCGCCTTCCGGCAAGTACCAACTCGGTTGCGTTCCCGTCATGCCCACGACGCCCGTGGCGCCGGTGCGGGAGTTGTATCCCGGAGCCGTGAAGTATTGCGGGCGCTCAGCAGTGAAGGTCATTTCGTTCTCAGATTCAAATACCGTGGCGAAGCCGGGATTGTCGGTCATCTGAGCCGGATAATCCCGTTCGACATCGATCGTCTTGCGCGTGGCCGGTCCGATTTCGAACTGATCGGTCACCTGCGTTCCATCAGACAACAGGAAGCGCAAGTTGATGGTGATCGAGGTCGGATGCGAATTCGCCAGCGTAAAGAAAGTATCAAACGACGAATGCGTGGCGCCTTCGGCGAAATACCATATGTCGCTGGGTTCCGTGATGCCGAGCGAGGTGTGGCCCCATTTCAACGGCAGGTCCGGCATGTCGCCGGTGGCCAGAACGTTGCCGTACATCGTGCGCTCGATCACAACCGGCACGGGATGCTCGCCGATGGATTGGATGCGCGTGGAGAAGTGGCGGTTGGGCGCTTGATCCGAGTTGTTCGGGATGATGTTGTAGCGGCTCAGGGCCGGGATGTTGAAGGTTTTTTCAATGTTGGCTCCGTTCTCCACGAGGTAAATGACGCCGAGCTGAGCAGTGCGGGTTGTGGGATTGCCGACGGACACAATCATGAGCCGTGGTTGACCGCTGCTGTCATTCGCCGTGGTGCCTTCCGCCAGGTACCAATCCGTGTCGAGATGGACCGAGCCGATGGAGTCTGTGCCGCCCATGCGCGGAGTTGAGGGAACGCCCACGCCGGTGAGCGGCCAATACATCGCTCGCTCAGCGTAAACCAGGGCCTGATCCTCGGCCAGCAGTTCGGCCGCGACGAATCCCTGGGTGCGGCCAGCCGCGCTGATCACATCGCCCAGGTTGAAAGTATAGCGGGAATTGGCCGCAAGGGTGCGAGTCGTGGTCAGCGGTGCGTCGCCATTGTCAAAGAGGATGTTCAGCCCGACCACGGTGGGATCGGTCGGATGCGGGTTGACGACGAGCACATACGTCTGGAAGCCGCCGTCGGTCTTGCCTTCGGCGAAGTACCATTTGTCGCTCAGCATGCCGGTCAAACTCCAGACCAGGTCGTATTCATTGCCTGAATTCGTGCCGGTGACGACGATGTAATAGTAACCTTCCGACGGCATGTCGATGATGATCTGCTCATTGTCCGTATCGGTCGAAGAGGATGCGACCAAATTGCCATACTCGTCATAGAGCAGCAGGTTCAAATCGCCCATGTCATCCAGGAAGGTCAGATCGATGATCAATTGATCCTGCCGTTCGCCGACGTAGATTTGATACCAATCGTCATCCAGTTGCACGCCGTATCCGTCGATGTCGCTCAAATTCTGGTTCTCATTGCCGGTCAGGTCATACGCGGACGCCTGGTCATTGTTGCCGCTGGAGCCTTCGTATCCATCCTCGGTGATTTCGTGCCATTCGAGATCATAGCTGTTTCCGTTATCGTCGCCGGTGACTTGCACGTAGACCGTCTGCCCGGCAAGGCTCGGATCCACGCAGAGGATGTATTCATTGTCGGTCGTGCTGTGGGCGGAGCCGATGATGTTGCCTTCCTCATCGTAAAGCGTGAGGTTGATGTCGCCGTCAGCGTGCTCGAACAGCGCCTGAATCGAAATGCCCAGCGCGTCGCCGGAGAGCGTAATCGCGTACCAGTCGTCGTCGAGTTGCGTGCCTGTGATGCTGCCGCTGGTATCGCCGTCCGAGATCAACGTCGCGGAGGTCTGGTCGTCATTCTCCTCGTATTCGTCGTCGTCCAGCAGCTCGTAGCACAGGTCGTATTGATTGCCGTTGTTGGGTCCGTAAACGCGGACGAAGTAAGAGCCGTTCGGATTCATGATCACGACCTGCTCATTGTCCGTCTGGCTTGCACCCGCGCCGACCAGGTTGGTTTCGTCTCCGAGGAAGACCTGCACGTTGATGTTGCCGCCGGCGTGGTCGAAGGTGACGTCGATCACCAGCGAGTCGTAGCCCGCAGCCACGTCAATCTGATACCAGTCGTCGTCGAGCTGCGTGGCGGGTCCGCCGAGGAAGGCGGGATCCGAAAGACAGGCGGCGACGCCGTTCGTCAGGTTATACGCGCTGCCGATGTCGTCGTTGGGCTCCGCGCCGTCCTCTTCGTATGCGTTCCAGATCAAGTCGTAGAGGTTGCCGCTATCGTCGCCGATGATCTCGATATAGTAGCAGCGCGTCGAACCAGGCGGATCCGCCGGCGGCAAGGCAAAGACGATCACTTCGTTGTCCGTGGTCGATTCCGCCCTGGCGATTTCAACGCCTGCGCTGTTGTAGAGAATCACATCGATATTGCCTTGGCTGTGATCAAAGGTGACGGTGATTTCCAGCACGTCCTCTTCGGGGCCGACGCAGATTTCGTACCAGTCGCTGCCGGACTGCACGCCCTGGCCATCCGGCAGGCCTTCGCCTTCGTTGCCGGTCAGGTCGTATGCGTTGCCCATGTCGTTGTTGTTGTAGCCGTCTTCAACATAGCCGTTCCAGATCAGGTCGTACTCGTTGCCGCTGTTGTCGCCGGTCACGCGGATGTAATAATCGGTCACGCCGCCAGGCAGCACGAAACCGATGTGCTCGTTATCCGTCGTCGAGAGCGACGAAGCCAGCAAGGCGCCGTTCTGATCGTAGAGTTGGATGTCGATGTTGCCGCCGGCATGCTCGAAGATCGCGTCGATGCTGAGGAAGTTCGAATTTTCATCGACGCTGATGTGATACCAGTCGTCGTTCAGCTGCACGCCCATGCCGTCGATGTAACTGAGCTGATTTTCGCTGCCGTTGGTGTCATTGTTGTCGCCTAACGTGGCGTCGTAGGCGTTCGCCTGAATGTTATTTCCGTCGTCGCCCTCGTATGCGTCGTCGAAGTGCATATCCCAGGTGAGGTCGTAGGTGTTGCCGGAGTCGTCGCCGGTCACGACCACGTAATATGTGCCTGAGGCCGGATTCGTCACCAGAATCTGTTCATCGTCGGTCGTCGAATTGGACACCGCCACGGTCGTTCCGGTCGAATCGAGCAGGGCGATGTTGATGTCGCCGCCTTCATGGTCGAAGAAGGCCTGAACATCGAGCAGTGTCACTCCAGGCGGCAGCGTGATGATGTACCAGTCCTCGCCGACTTGCACGCCTTCGCCGTCAACCTCGGACAGGAGCTGCTCCTCGAACGGCGTCAGATCAAAGGCGTCTTCCATCGAGTTGTTGTCGTAGTTGTCTTCCGGCAACGATTCCCAGCAGAGGTCGTATTCGTTGCCATTGTTGTCGCCGGTGACGACGATGTAATACTCGCCCGCGGCGGGATTGGCGACGCCGATTGACTCGGTGTCTTCAGTCGAGTTGGAGACTGCGATCGACGTGCCGCTTGAGTTGAGCAGTTCGATGTCGATGTTGCCGTCCGCGTGAGTGAAGGTCGCCGTCACGTTCAGACGCGCCATGCCTTCGGGCACGGCGATCTTGAAGACGTCCGTGTCGCCCTGTATGCCTAGTCCGTTGATCTGCGAGAGGCAGCCGTTCTGGAACGCCGTCAGGTCGGTCGCCGAGGTCAGGCTGTCGTTATCGTCGCCGTAGTTGTCCTCGTAGATCACAACCCAGCTCAGGTTGTATTCATTGCCGGAGTTGTCGCCGACGACTTGGATGTAATAGTCGCCTTCGGGCGGGAGGTTGTAGAAGATCGATTCGTTGTCGGTCAGCGATTCGCCGCTGCCGATCAACACGCCGTTGCTGTCGTATAGATAGATGTCGATGTTGCCCAGGGTATGGATAAACTCGGCGTCGACCTGCATGCTCAGCGCGCCTTCGCGCACGTGGATCATGTACCAGTCGTCGTCGGTGTTCACTCCGTTGCCGTCGATGTTGCCAAGGTCGTTGCCGTCATGGCCCAGGCCATGGCCGTCTTCGCCGTCTTCGCCGCCGCCGTCATAGACGGTCAGGTCGGTGGCGTCGTTCATGTTGTTGTTGTCGCCGTAGTCGTCGTCCGCCACGATGAACCAGCGCAAGTCGTATTGCGTGCCGATGGCCGGACCTTGCACTCGGATGCGATACTCTCCGGACGCCGAGGCGATGGCGACATATTCGTTGTCGGTCGATGTTGAGGACGCGGCGATGGGATTGCCCAGGCTGTCCGTAATTTCCATCCGCAGGTTGCCGTCGGCATGAGTGAAGAGCAATTCCACACGCAGCAGATCGCCGCCTGTTCCGGAGTCGAAGCCGAACCAGTCGTCGTCGAGATTGAAGCCGAAACCGTCGATCTCGCTCAGCAGCGTGTTCTCGTAATCGGTCAAGTCATAGTATGTGCCCAGCGTGTCGTTCTCTTCGTAATGATCCTCGCGGATCGCCTCCCATTGCAGGTCGTAGGTGTTCCCTGTGTTGCTGCCTTTCACGACGATGTAATACGTCCCCGCTGAAGGCACGGTGTAGTTGATCGATTCGTTATCCGTCGAGGTGTCAGCGGACGCCACCAGAGCGCCGCCCGAATTGCGCAGCTCCAGCGAGAGATTGCCGTTGGCATGCGTGAAGGTCAGCGCAATGCTAAACAGCCCGGTATCGGCGTCGGCCACGATCTCGAACCAGTCATCGTCGAGTTGAACGCCGTTGCCATTGACCGATGACAGCAATTCGCCTTCCGATTCGGTCAAGTCGAACGCTTCGCCCTGGCTGTCATTCTGCTCGTATAAATCGTCCATGATGCAGTTGGCGGTCAAACCGTATTGGTTGTGTGAATTCGGGCCGTCCACCAGGATGTAATACCAGCCAGGCTCCGCATCGTACGCTAAAACCTGTTCAACGTCGTTCGCGGTGACGCTTTCGTCGATCAGCGTCAAATCGCTGATTAACTGCGCCTGTTCCAGGCCGCTGGTGTAAAGGTGCAGATCGATGTCGCCATCGGCGTGGGTGAATGTCGCATTGACTTGCAGCAGCCCGATGAGCGAGGTGACTTGCATCACATACCAATCGTCGTATTCGCCTTTCGTCGCGTTTCCTTCCGGCAGGGAGCTGAAACATTCAGTCAAGCCGTAGGCTGAGGCCGGATCGGAATTGGGGCCGTAGGGATCGTCCGGCGGTGGCAGCACGGTCAGCTTCACCAAGTGCGAAGTGTCATCCGCGCCATTCGTGGAATTGGTGAAATTCAGGGTGGCGGTATAGGTGCCGGTGGAGAAGGAGTTCGCCACGGAGCCGATTTGCACAAGCACCGGACTGGTGTTGGCCACCGGATCGGTGTTGGACATATCGAACATTTGCACCGTGCCCACGCTATACTCGATAATGTCCACCCAGCCGGTGGGTCCGCCGGGAGGATATTCAATCGACACGGTGAAGTCATAGGGCGCGTCGCCTTCGTTCGAGAGGTAATAGGTGTACTCCGCCGGATCGAATGGGCCGCCGGTGTAGCCTTCTGTCTCGAAATCCTCGTCGGCGCTGACACGCATGTACGGCCCTGGAGTATGGACCGTCACGGCCACGGTGATACTGGTGTCGCCATCGCCGTTGGTGTTGTTAAAGAACCACATATTGCCCTCATAAGGCTCGTTCTGTTGCTTCAGGTTATAGACGTTTTCATTGAGGTAAATGTTGACGTCCGTCGAGTTGTTCGCGCCCAGCGCTCCGCCATCCGAGGAACAGGAGAGCCAGTTGACCGTCGAGGAGGTGCTCCAATCCATCACGCCGCCTCCGTCGTTGCGCACGTTGATGCTGATCTCTTCCGGATCGAACGGACCATCCTCGGGGCCTTCGGCGTTGAAGCCGGCGATTGGATTGAGCAGCAGCGCGGGATCGCCGCTGACCGCATCGACGTCCAATGTAACCGAGCGGGATGCAGTTCCCAGACCGTTGTTTGTATTGTTGAAATGAAATGCACCGGTGTGCTGTCCAGCCGTCAGCAGGTTCGCGTCGTCGTTGAAATCGACTGTGACAAAAGCGCAGTTGCCTGGGATCAGTGAGCCGCTTTCCTGGTCCGCCGAAACCCAAGTCACGTCCGCGCTGAACGTCCAGTCAAGCGTCTCGTTGCCGACGTTGGTGATCTGATATTCCACACGTGTCGGGTATTCAGTTATCGGCTGCTTGAACGGACCGCCTTGGTCGCCGGCGCCAGTCAGCTCTGTGCTCGGGGTCATTTGCAGCAGCGGCAGCGCGGGAACAGTGCCGGTGTATTCGTCGAAGCCGATGTCGATATCTGATCCGTCGCCGGTCACCTGTCCGTCGGCTTTGCCGTCCATCGGCCGCGCATCGCCCTCGGCGTCGATTGTGGCGCCGGTGACGAACTGGCCGGCGTCGATGCATGGAGAGCTCGCGCTCAGATGCAGATCATCGTTGTTAAGATCCACGAATTGTGGATTACTGCTAAAGTTGCCCGTGCCGCCGGAAGCCCAGTCTTCAATGCAGCAGTAGGTCGGCGCAGCGGAACTTGCGATTTGATCCGAGGCGCCGCCGGACTTCTCGTTGTAGTAGATGATGTTGTTGCGGATGTCGCCCTGGCAGTTATACAAACCGCCGCCCGAGCCGGTGGAGGTCACTTGGTTGCCGAGGATGTCATTATTGTAGATCTGACCGTCGCAGGAATGGAGTCCGGCGCCTTGTGTCGTGCCTGATCCATTTTGCGTGATCACATTGTTGATGATCAAGCCGTCGCAGTTGTAAATTCCCGCGCCGTACGTTGCAAGGTTTGCGGTGATGATGTTGTTGCTGATCGTCGCCTTCGTCCCCGCGCCGCTGATGCTGCCGCCGTAAATGCCGCCGCCGTAGGAGGCCATCGTCACATTGTCGAAATTGCCGGCGCCGCCCTGGATGCGGAAACCACGAATCTCGCAGTCTTCCGTTTCCGTGCCGGCGAATCGCACCGCAGGCTGGCCGGGGAATGGCGCAGTGTTGGCGTTAATCACCGTGTTGTAGATCGCATCCGTATTATACGGATCGTCGGTGACCAGCACGATGTCCTTGCCCTTGAAATTAACGGCTTCGTAGTACGTCAGCGTGTCTCCGTCGCTGCCCGTCGCGCAGATGATCGCATCGCCGCTCGACAACGCGTCGATGGCGGCTTGGATCGAAGAGTAATCCGCTCCGCCGTTCGGATCGACGCTGTAGCCCACGGTGATGCGGAATTCGCAGGTCGGCAGGCTGTAATTGCCGGCCAGGTCGCGAGCCGCGCTGTCGTCGAT
>JAFGJS010000026.1 GCA_016928995.1 Candidatus Sumerlaeota bacterium
CGACGTCCGGCCGCATGTGTTCCAGGTTCCGGAGCTGATCACGGGCCCGATCCGCGTAAAAGGCAAGCAATTCAGCGCCGCGATCAAATCCTATTCCCAGCAAACCGGCGGCGGCTCGAGTTGGAAGCCATCAGCCCCGGGCAACGATACCAGCAGCCTTCACTATGAACGGTGAAATCTCAGAAAATACAAAAAATTTCTCCGCAAAAAATTGCCTGTATTTCAACGCGCCGTGTATTAGTCCAATAGCGCAATGCCAATTCCAAGCTATGATTCGATTTAAGATCGATGAAACGTTGCATCTTCATTATCGCATGCGTCCTGCTGACAGCATGGAATCCGCAAGCGGAAACTTACTACGTCGCGAATGATGGAAGCGATTCACTGAATGACGGCATGTCGGCGGAGACGCCGTTCCAGACCATCGCGCATGCGGCCAGCCTGCTGAACACGGACGACACAATGCTGCTGAAGCGCGGCGACGTGTTTTATGAGTCCGTCACGATCAATCGATGGAATCTGACGAACTTCACTATCGACGCATATGGCGATCCTGGCGACGATCTGCCCGTGGTGAGCGGTGGAACGCGCATCACGACATGGACGCCGTTTCTGGGTTCAATTTACGAGGCGGACGTGGCGCTGGCTTCGGGCGAGTCGCTCGGTTATTTGACCGTCGATGGCGTGCATATGGACATCGCCCGCTACCCGAACAGGGATTGGGCGCGCACGACAACCTGGACGGAAAATGCGGACGGCACAAACACGGTTCTCACCAGTCTTGAATTGTTGAACCATCCGCGCAACGCCAACGATTATTGGAAAGGCGCAAATATCCGCTGGCACCGGCATAGTTGGTGGTTCGAAACGCGCACGATTCTGGATTACGACGCCGTTACGGGAAATCTATACCTGAGCGATAAGAGCATTATCCCGGTCCAACCCGGCGATAAAAACGGCTGGGGGTTTTATCTGGACAATATATTCCAAGAACTGGATAGCCCCGGTGAATTCTATTTCTACGCAGCGGGAAACAAAGTGTATCTGCTGGCGCCGGGCAACGGCGATCCGAACGGCATGCTAGTGGAAGGCTCCGTGCGCGAGTACGGCCTTTCCGTGAAGGATGCCACGGTTCGCAACATCGCTTTTCGCCATCAGAAACTTTATGGCCTGACCATCACCGACGAGAGCATTGTGGAATATTGCCGGTTCGAGCATATCGGCAGCGACGAAGGCGGCGCGGGAGTCCGTCCGACCTGGAACACGACCAATGGCATTGTGCGGTATAACTTGTTTCAAGATAACTATAACACCGCCATCTCGTGGAACGAGGATCCATCGCAAACAGATTCCTGCTCATATATCGAACGCAACCGATTCATTAATTCCGGCACAGTGGACGGCTATGGCGGCGAAGGCCCCTGGAAAGCGGCGGCGATCATTATTTCCAATGCCAGCGGCCTGCACATCGAATACAACACCTTCGATGGCGCGGGTTACGCGGCGGTCATTCTGGGCAGCGATGGGAATTACGTGGAATATAACGTCATTGAAAACGCGATGTGCACATTGAATGACGGCGGCGCGGTTTACTGCAACTGCAGCCTCAGCACGATTCGTCACAACATCATCCTGGAGACGCGCGGCGGCATGGAGTCCATGGGCCCCTGGGCCAATCTGGCGCAAGGCATCTGGCCAGAGTTTCTCAGCGAATTCCATGATTCGGTGATCGAAAACAACACCGTCGTCAACAGCGGCTGCTACGGTATTTTCCTGGAAAACAATTTCGACTGCGAGATTCGCGGCAATGTAATTTTCAGCAGCGACGCCGCGGCGATCCGGCTTGGCGGCGACGCATACGATTCGCAGGGCAACCTGATCGAAAACAATGTTTTTTACAGCGACGAGGAAGACGCG
Source organism: Candidatus Sumerlaeota bacterium (assembly GCA_016928995.1). Lineage (GTDB taxonomy): Bacteria > Sumerlaeota > Sumerlaeia > JAFGJS01 > JAFGJS01 > JAFGJS01. The sequence goes on from JAFGJS010000026.1 coordinate 1,918, forward strand.
ACCACGGTGTACTTCGACCGCGACATCGACTATGGAACGTTGCAGAACAATTACTACTGCAATCCATTCACCATGCAGGAGGTCGGGTATTTTCAGAGTTGGAGCGTTGTGCCGATTTCAATCGCCGACTGGCAGACCGGATATAGCAGTTGGGCCGATATGAGTCCGCATGTGGATTTTGAAAAACTATCCCAACCGCCCACGGACCCCAATCCGTATGGCCGTGCGGATATTTTCATCAATAAAACCGAGTACAACCGGATCGTCTCGCTGCCCGCTGATTATCGAGATATTGATGGCAACCCGGTCGAAGGCCAATTCACATTGGCGCCATTCACTTCACGGATCTTGATCTATCGCCGCGCTCAAACGAGTCCGTCGCGGGCGTTCAGTCCTTGGACGTTCTATTAAAAAAAATCTCACGATGTCATTACGATTGGGAATCGTCGTTATCGAGGTTCGTCTGGTATTGACGTTGATGAAGCACAAGGTAGGTTTTGATAAATTCCCACGCGACCCATGCGCCCAATAGTGTTGTGGGGATTGCAACGATAATGATGCCGGCGGTATTGCTGAGTTGCATGTATGGTCACCTTTTCCCGATGATGCTTCCAAGCCGCAATCAATAACGCGATGTTCCATCCACATTACGGCTTTGGCAAGCAGAAAGATCGCTTTGCAATCATTGCGCGGCCAGGGCGAGAATCTTCTGCAAGCGGGAAATCAGCGAATCGGGCTGAAAGGCCAGCGCGCGGTCTTTCTGCTTATTGATGATCCGCGTACGCAGGTCCTGGTCAGACAGAATCAGATGCGCCAATTCCGCGATCTCTCCGCACTTCTTTTCATTCACCAGCACACCCGCGTCGTCCAGCGTCTCGCCCACGGCCGAACAGTTGTAGGCGATGATCGGGATGCCCAAGTACATGCACTCCAGCAGCGGCACGCCGAAGCCCTCGTGTTCGCTCATGCAGAGGTAAATCCGGGCCAGACGATAATATGCGATCAGTTCCCGAAAACGGACGCGCCCGGTGAAAATCACATTTTGTAAATTCAATTTATGATGAAAGTTGATCAGCTGGTCGTAATACCACTCCATGCCCTTGGAATCGCCGATGATGAACAGACGCGAGTTGGGATTGATCAGGTTCTGGTAGTAGTAAAAAACCCGCAGGATGTCTTCGATCTTCTTGTGCGGATAAATCCGGCTGACCGTGACAAAATTGACCATTCCATCGTTGAATCGATGCATGATCGCCGGATCCGGGGCGCGGTCGAACAGCGAGTAATTCAGAATGATCGGCAGAATCTCAGTGCGCTTGAAGCCGACCGACTCAAGCTGCTTCATGTTGTACGCCGAGCTACCCACGGCCATCACGGGGATGTCCACGAAGGATTTGAGATCCTGCAAACCGGCGTACAATTTCGAGGAGAAGAAATTCTCGCCGCCGATGGAAAGGTCGGGCGGCGTGATGTTATGATACAGCAGCACGACGCGGCCGCGCATCTCGCGCATTTGTCGCGTGATGTCCGAGACGATGGAATAATGAAAAAGCCAGATGATTTTTTCATCCGCGGCGCAGCGGCTCATCGAAGCCAGCGGAATGGTGTTTCTGCGCAACCGGGGATGAATGTACTGAGCATAGATATTCGACTGAAATCCGAGCCGGCGCAAGGTCTGCTGCAACAACAACGCGTAATTGCTGATGGCGTCGCCGTATTCCATGTTGGGCAGCACTTGATGCACTTTATACTGAAACATACGGATTTTCCGTGAGTTTAATCAATGATCGTCCGGCTTGGATCCGCCGGCGCCGGACGCGGCAATATGCGCTTTCAACTGCTCGTTTTCCTGTTTCACTTCATTGAGTTGCTGATTCATCTGCGCCAGCACATCGACGATTTGCAGATTGAAGTGGTTCTGTTTGAAAAAAATCGCGTCAGTGTAACGGCGGACCCAAAATCGCGTGATGCGCTTAAGCGCGACGATCAACGAACCCCAAAGGCGGCGGTGCGACGTGATCTTCTCCCCTTCCAGATCGAGCCGCCCGGCGATCCTGAGCATGGCGAGCATGTCGGCGGTGCGTTGCGTGCCCATGCCCGTGTGCGGCCGCGTGATGTCCTGCATCATCCAAGGCTCTTCGATGTAAATCTGCGATTTCTTCTTGTTGTCGATGCTGGTGCGGATGCGCTCCATTAAATCATCGACGTTGATCGCCTTATCCCGAATTTCGAATGCATCTGGCATGGCTCTCTCGCTCCGGTTTAGTGTTTCACTGATCGAGGCTGGCGACGGACAGATGCGACGGCTCCCGCTTTGCGGCAGCTTTTTCTTGAGCCGCCGTTCCGCAGCAACCGCCGCTCAGCTCCGCGATGAATTCCCGGTATTGCTGATTGACAATGGGCCAGCTGTAATTCTCCTGCACATATCGCTTGCCGTTGCGCCGCATCTCATTACACAGCTCGGGATTTTCATGCACTTCCCGGATACTTGCGGAAAACTCTTCGTAATTGCTGTACGTGAACGCCGCATGGCTGCGTTCGGCGTGTCCCTGCAAGACTTCGCACTCCTGATTGACGATCACCGGGGCGCCGCAAGCCATCGCCTCCAGCGTGACGATGGAAAGCGACTCGTAGCGCGAGGGCATGATCATCGCTTCGGCAGCGGCGATCGCATTGAATTTCGCCTCGTCATCCAGGTAGCCGATGTGAATGATCTTTGGATGCGGCTGAATGTGCATGGCGCGAAACCCGATGAGCAGCAGTCGCAACGGCGTGTCAGGATTTTCCTCGAAGTAGCGCCACATGTAGTTGAACATCGCCCCGCAGCCCTTGTTCTCATCGATCCGCCCGACATACAGCAGAAACGGTCCATGAATCCCGAAATCCATGCGGAACTTCTGCGGATCGGTCTGCGGCGGCGGATTCACTCCGATTCCGATGATCCGGCTTTCGACTCGCTCGTTATGCGTGACGCCGTTGATCAAGGTTTTCTCCTCTGGCGTCAGGTAAATGATCGCGCGCGGCTGGTGGAAAAAATCCATATAGGAATGCAGATAGATCGTGCGGTCGTGCTCGGCGGTGGGCACGAGGACGCTTTTCTGGCGCACCTTGGGCAAACCGAAAAACGCCGGATAGTAGCGATACGAAAAAAACAGCAGCAGATCGTAATCCGAGGCGTTGCGTTCGATGTAGTCGATCAGCACGGGGGTGTTCGGACCTTGCGCCTGAATCCAGCGGCGTTCGCTTTCCAGCGAATGCGGCAGACGGAAGAGCAGCCGCGTCTGCCAGCGGAAACGCAAGGCGTTGTACTGCCCTTCGATGGGAAAGCGCTTGATCGTCAGCCGGTCCACTTTCTCGCGGCCGGGGATGTAGTAATTTTTCCAGTCGGTGTAGTCCTTCGCCGTGGTGGTCAGAATTTCAATATCGTAATGCTCGCTGAGATTCTCCGCCACCTGACGGCAGAGTTGCTCCGCGCCGCCGGTGATGCGTTCACCGTAGCGCTGAACGACAAAGGCGATTCTCAACTTGCGCTTTGGGGCTTCCGTAGTCATGGCGCGTCCGTTTGCTGCATGAAATTGACGATGCCGCGGACGATGGCGTCGGCGATGCGCCCGCATTGTTCCGCGCTGAGCAAATCCATCTCATCGGCGGGATGACTCAAATAGCGGCATTCGACCAGCGCCGAGGGCATGCGAGTGACTTTACGCGTCACACGTAAATCCCGCTGGTAGACGCCGCGCGGACTTGGCGCCGTGTCGATGAGCAGCAGCTGATCGTAGATATCCATCGCCAATCGCTTCGATTGCGTGTGCGTATAAAACAGGCTGGAACCGCGATAGGCCAGCGGATCGTCATACAGGCTCACGGAGTCGTTATGCACGCTGACGAACAAGTCGCCGCCCAGCCGGCCGGCTCGCGTCACGCGTTCATCCAGATCAACCGCCTCGTCAGCGTCGCGTTTGATCCATCGCACCTCGCCGCCCAGTTGTTCAATGCGTTGCGCGATCAGTTCCGCCAATTGCACGTTCGCCTTCTTTTCCTCCAGGCCCGTGCCGCCAAGCGCGCCGGAATCCGAGCCTCCATGCCCCGGAGACAGGACAATCGCCATGCCGCTGAGCGGTTTTTCCGGCGATGCGGCCAGAAGCGGCGGATCGAACAGCGACACTTCCATCACACCGCCATCATACGCCACATCGTAGCCCCATGCCGGCCGGTCCTTGGTGATGATCTCCACATCCACTACGCTGTCCTCGGCCTGACGTGCGCGGATGTCCTGAAAATCGCCCTTGGAACTGCGATGATCCCAGAAGGAATCGAGTTGGCAAGCATAAATGCGAATCGTCAGCGTGTTCGCCTCCGGCGCCTCGAACACCGTCCAGGCGCACCGTTGACCGGTGGACAGCCGCACAACCTGCGCCCGGTTCAAGCGGCGGACAGAGATGCTATCCAATCTCCCGGCCGGACGCCGATGCGGCTCATCCAGACGGTTGAAAAACTGATCCTTGCCCCAGGCGGATTGATTCGGCGCAAGACGAAATTGCAGCTTGTTCCCGATGCAGCCCGTATATTCCAGCCATGTATTGATGTCCGCCTCGATATATGGCTTGTCCATATTCGGACCGGTGTACAAATCAACGGTGCTTCTGCGCGCTTCATATAAAATCGGAGTTTTGTTTTTCAGCACGCTGATCTTCGCGTTGGGCAGCGACCATTCCGCCACGGCTTTCGCGTCCGGTTTGCGGCGCAGAAAGACCGTGATGGATGCGCGCACGAATTCGTCGTCCGGCTGCAGGAGATAGCTTCCCTCATATACGCCCGCGACGCCGCCCTCCTTCGCATCCAGTTCGCGCATCGGAATCGCTGGCTTGGGGCTGCCGATGCGGAAATCGGCGCACATCCCCGGGCTGCCCTTGACGCGCACAATGATCTCGGCGCCAGGAGGGAGTTCAATGGAATCGTCCGGCGTGGCGGCATATTCTTTATCGAATTGCGGCGGATCCGCAGGCGACGGCTTCAGCGGCGCCGCGCGATAGATTCGGAGCGTCCTTTCCGTTGTCTGCCCTGCTGGATTCTCCGCGCGAAAGAGCAGCGTATTATCGCCAGGCTCCAATGGCACACGGCCGGCGAATGCGCCTGAGGCGAACACTTCAACCTCCTCGTCCTGCACACTGACTGTATTGCCCGGCTGCGTGGCGCCGCTAAACCGGGCATAGGCGCCGTAATACGTGCGTCCCTCGCGGGGATACACGATGTTGAGTTCCGGAACAGCGGATGAATTTTGCGGAAATGCAGACAAGGCGTTTCCCACGATGCACAAGATGAAGGCCGGCAGTAATAGGCTGCCGGCCTGAACACTGCTTCGTTTCAACCGCATCGGCATTAGATTCCCAGATCCCCCGGCGCAAGTTTCGGCAGCGGAGGCGGCGCCGGTCTCTGCTCTTCTTCGCGGCCAAACTCCTTGGAGCCGCCCGAGCCGTCGCCGGAATCGCCGGAGGAGTCCTCCCGCACGAGCGGGTCGAGCGCCTTGCCTTCCATCAGCAGGTCGATTTCTTTGCTGCTCAGCGTTTCGCGCTCCAGTAAATGCGACGCACAGGCGTCCAGCACATCCTTATGTTCCCGCAGCACACGAAGCGAGGTTTCATACGCTTCTTTCACCAGCCCCTCGACCTCCTCGTCGATGCGCGCCGCCAGCGCCTCGCTGTAATCGCGCTCCCGCGCCATGTCGCGCCCGAGGAACACCGGCGAACCGGATTCGCCGAATGATCGCGGTCCCAGGCGATCGCTCATGCCCAACTCGCAGATCATGCGATGCGCCAGCGCCGTGACGCGCTGAATATCGTTCGCCGCGCCCGAGGTGTATTCGCCGAAACGAATCTCCTCCGCTGCCCGGCCGCCCAGCAGCGTGACGAGCTCGTTGCGCAATTGCCGGCGCGAGGAATTATGCAAATTCTCCGTGGGCAAAAAGGAGGTCAGCCCCATTGCCATGCCACGCGGGACAATCGTCACTTTGTGCACCTGGTTCGCATCGTCCAGATACTTGGCGCACAGCGCATGGCCCGCCTCGTGAAACGCCACGATCTCTTTATCGCGCTCGATCTGCTTCACGCTGCGGCGCTCCGGACCCATGATTACGCGGTCCTTGGCCTCTTCAAGTTCCTCCATGCCGACCATGTCTTTATCGCGACGCGCGGCCAGCAGCGCGGCTTCATTGATCATATTCGCCAGATCCGCGCCGCAAAATCCTGTCGTTGCGCGAGCCAGCGTCTGAACGTCCACATCCTTGCGGCATTTCACCTTAAGCAGGTGCACCTCAAGGATTTTCTCGCGTCCCAGCACGTCGGGATAGCCGACCACGATCCGCCGGTCAAAGCGTCCCGGACGCAGCAAGGCTTTATCCAGCACGTCCGCGCGGTTCGTCGCGGCGACCAGAATGATGCCCTCGTTCGGATTGAAACCGTCCATCTCCACGAGCAGCTGATTCAGCGTCTGCTCGCGTTCATCGTGCCCGCCGCCCACGCCGGCGAAACGCTGACGGCCCACGGCGTCGATCTCGTCCATGAAAATCAGGCAGGGCTTGTGCTTCTTGGCCTGCTCGAACAAATCGCGCACGCGCGACGCGCCCACGCCGACGAACATCTCCACGAAATCCGAGCCGCTGATGCTGAAGAACGGCACGCTCGCCTCGCCGGCAACGGCCTTGGCCAGCAGCGTCTTGCCCGTTCCTGGCGGTCCATGCAGCAATACGCCCTTCGGAATCTTCGCGCCCAACCGCGAGAATTTCTGCGGATCCTTGAGGAACTCAACGATCTCCTGCAGTTCCTCCTTGGCCTCATCCACGCCGGCCACGTCGTCGAAAGTCACGTTCGTCTGGCCTTGACCCACGAGCCGCGCGCGGCTCTTGCCAAACGACATCGCCTTGTTGCCGCTGCCCTGGATCGAGCGCATCAGGAAAAACCAGAAGCCGATAATCAACACCAGCGGCAGCAGCACCGGAATGAGCATCGACTGAAATATGTTGCTGGAATTGTTGGCTTTGTAGTTGATCTTGGAATCGACCATTTTCGCCAGGATGTATTCCGCCTGCTGCGGCAAATACTGACTTTTGAACTTCTGTTCTTCGCCGTTATCGTTGTAAATGCCGTTGATTTTGCAATTATTGTCGACCAATTCCTTGATCTTCTGCGCCTGCGCCAGGTCAATCACCTCGCGAATCCCCAGCTCCTTGACCGGCTCGTTGCCGCTCAAAGTCATAACGAGCAATACTATGGCCACAATGATCACAATCCACAACGCGGCCGACCGAAAAAAACTATTCATTTCCATTCCTGACTGCTCCCCGGCGTAATTATTGAAATTCGGCTTCTATGCTTGAGGCCTAAACCGGTTGAGCCCGAACTATTTACGGATTTTATCGGGATTTCAGGCGGACAGTCAAGCCATAACGGGCTTGCGGCCTGAATCGCATATGTTCATTGCGCCTGAGATCGAAAGAACTCTGGATTCTTCATCGGCGGAGGATCGAGGATTTCGTAGTAAAAATTGCGCTGGCGAGGCTCCAGGCCGATGTCGCGGATCATATCGAGCAGATCGCTTTCGTGCACATCGTGCGAGCAACCCGCCGCGCTGACCACGTTCTCCTCCAGCATCGTGCTGCCTACGTCGTTGCCGCCGAACATCAGGCCGATTTGACACATCTGCTTCCCTTGCGTGACCCACGACGCCTGGATGTTGCGGAAGTTGTCGAGATACAGCCGCGAAATCGCCAGCGTCTTGAGGTATTCATGCCCGCCCACCATCGGCACGTCTTGCATGCCCGGCGTGTTTTCCGCTTGAAACGTCCACGGAATAAAGGCGATGAAGCCTCCCGTCTCGTCCTGCAAGCCGCGGATCCGGCGCAGATGCTCCACGCGATCCTCATATTGCTCCACGTGGCCGAACATCATCGTGGCCGAAGTCTTCATCCCGAGTTTGTGCGCCTCGCGCATCACGCCGATCCATTCATCGGACGTGGCCTTGCGCGGCGCGATCTGCTTCCGCACGCGCTCGCTCAGGATTTCCGCGCCGCCGCCGGGCAGGCTCTCCAGTCCGGCCGCCATGAGCCGCTGGAGCGTCTCGCGTACGCTCAGCCGGTTCATCTTCGTGAAGTGGATGATCTCCGGCGGCGAGAAGCAGTGCATCTGCAACATCGGGAACTCGGACTTGGCCCAGCGCAGCAGTTCCTCGTACCATTCGAGTTTCAGCGTGGGATGATGCCCGCCCTGCATCAACACCTGCGTGCCGCCGTGCGCCGCGGTCTCGGCGAATTTCTGCCGCATCGTCTCGCGATCCAGCACGTAGCCCTTTTCCGCATCCTTGGGCTTGGCGTAAAACGCGCAAAACTGACAATCGACCACGCAGACGTTCGTATAGTTCACGTTCCGGTCTACGATATACGTCGCCACTTTCTCCGGAATCTTACGCCAGCGCGCCGCATTCGCCGCCTGCCCCAGCGCCAACAGATCATTCGACCGGAACAGCGCCAGACATTCCTCGTCGGTGATACGTTCACCGTTGAAAGATTTTTGTAATATCGACGATAGTGGCTTCATTCTGTATGGTTCTTACCTAATTTTAAATTAATTGGAGTTTTTCCATCGTATAAACGTTCGAATTGATGAAGAGCCTGACTTAAATTAGATTCTTTTATCAATGATGCAATAACTATAGCTTTATACAGATCTGAAATTTGCTGACGAAATTCCTCTTCGCGTCTCAGTTGATCATCATTATCACGCTTACGATTATCTTCCAATTTCTCAATTAATCGATTGTTTTGGTTTGATACATGCCAGATACCACAAGTGGCTATGGCCATAACTGCCGTTACGAAAATCATCAACCAGTCCATAATGCAATCTCCTTGTGATAATCCAGAAATTCATGATAAACCACAGAGAGCACAGAGGTCACAGAGAACGATACAATAAAAACACAAAAAGAACCTCTGTGTCCTGTGGTTTTTTTATCATGTGTTCTCTGTGGTTTTATTGATCAGTGCTATAATTCCGATTGATAGCGCGGATGATCGCTTCGTGCTGCTCCTGTGGAAAATCATGCCCATAAAAACGCAAAAATGTATGTTTACGCAATTCTGCTTCGCTGATGTTGTCACCGAATTCATGCTTGATGCCGGTAATCGCCATAGCCCTAGCGGAATCAAACATGTCGCAGCATTTGCGGAAACGCTCTTGCGGAGTGAGACGCATGATCATTTGATGGTACAACACATCGATTTCCCGCGCGGTGTCATTCATTTCCCTGGACCTTTCGCCAGAGCGTTTCCAGTTCCAGCCTCTCCACCCAATGCTCGATATGATTACGATCCAAGTCCGTTCGATCCTGCAATAAAGACTTTACATCGCGCATCTGCAACTCCGATTCGCTATCGCGCGCCCATTGCAGTTTGGCGAGGATCAAATCCTCCGGTGATACCGTGCATACAGGCACATCATCATGCTGGATCACTTCCCGTCGTTGGAACTCCTGCTCGAAATACGCCCCGTTTTTCCTGATGATGAAGTCTGCTTTGATGATCCATTCGCGATGCAGGATATTGAAAATGCTTTGTTCGTCAACAGCTCGCTGAACGCTATCCAGCTGGATGAAACAGTCTTGCTCGAAGGCCCGGACAAACAATGGTATTTTTCTGCGGTTTAATTCAATCACCATATCGATGTCTCGCGTTGTACGCAGCATGGAGTACAAAGCCATCGCACAAGAGCCGGTGAGCATATATGGAACATCCAATTCATTCAACCGGCGCGCAATGAGTTTGGTAAACTCCATTTGTTCCTGCATTGAGTTATGCCTCGAAATTATTTATCCGCGATGATCAGTTGCTTCGCGTATGCGAGCGAATGAATTTTTGTCTGTCCGTCGATCTCGATTTGCCGCGCAAGCCGGTAAAAGTTTTCCATGATCAATCCATCCGGCCAAGTTAAATCTTTTCGTGCGTACATTTCAACCAAACATCCATCCGTCCGTTCATGCAGCAACAGACGGTAACGCTGCCGAAATCGCTCCGCCCATTGCGCGTCGAACGCCTTGCTCGAAGGATCCAACTCCAGGCTGCCGGGAGTGATGAAAATCTCCGCTCCGCTGTCGTAGGCGATCTTGCTGAACGAATCCCGGCCCAGGCGCTGAAGATTCGCCGGAGTGGCGATGCCGACAACATCCTCGCAGCGCAAGCCGGAATGATAACCCACGATGCCGATCTCCGGCGCGGCGAAGGTCCATTCCGGATCGGCGTAACGATTGAGCCACTGCCCCATCGCCTTATAGCACTTATACTCGCTGTAGTCGTATCCGCCTTCCATCACGGAAGCCAGATACATCGGGAAGAAAAACAGGCAATATCCGAGTCCATAGCCCGTGATAACGCTAGCCAGCAGGATTCCATATCGCTGGCGCTTCGACTCGATAACAGCTGCCGCGGCAGCATCGCTGACCAGAAATCCCAGCGGCTCCAGACCGCAACGCCAGCGCCAAAGCCCCGCGATGGCGACGCCGAAAAAAGGAATCAGCATCAGCTTCGGCGCGTACAGGTACCAGGGATAGCTGCCCGGCGCGCGGCCGATAATGAATGCCGCGGCATGCAACGCGCCAAACAGACCGATCAATCCCAGGAGACGGTAAGCGCGGATGTCGAGGCGCCGGAGGCGATAGAATGTCCACGGCGCGGCGCAAGCCAGAAACAACAGCAACAGCCCCCAAATCGGGATGTAGATATCCAGGCGAACCAGATATGTTTTCCAAAATGACAGCACGGTGTTCCAACCCAGATGCGCCTGGTGCATTTTCGCCGTCACGGAGTCCGGTAGCACCGAATCATAATGCGTGAGCAAGAGCCACAGGAATGGCAGGCCGGTCAGCAAACAGGCGCCTGCGGTCGTGAGTAGATCGCGCAGGCGGAATTCATTTTTCCCATATGCTATGCGGCCAACGAGCCAATACACGGCATACGCCACGCAGATCAACGCACCTTCGGTTCGGGCGCATGCGACCAATCCCAGCAGGATTCCAGTCGCCAGATTCCAGCGCCGCGCAGCGCAAAGCCCAGCCGCCAAGGCCAACGCCCCAAAGAGCATTGTCTCCATGCCTTTGATAAACATCAATTCCTGTGGTTGTAGAAAATAGATCAGCGGGAACAGGCAGGCATAAATCTTATCTCGCAATAGCAGATATCCAAAGAGCCAAAGCAGCGCGGCTGTCGCGCTAAACGTCAGTGCCTGGATCACGGTTTCGATACGCAGCACGCTCACCGGCGCCACCTTGCGCAGCGCGGCCAGCAGCATAAGATACAACGGCGATGTGCTGACCTGCACACGCTCGCCGGGATTGTAATACGGGCCATCGCCCGCCGCGAAATTTTCCGCGGTGCGAAAGGTGATGAATGCGTCGTCGATGCATGTTTCAAAACCCAGCAGGATCCAGCCCGATGCGCCGCCCGCGACAATCAGCAGCGCCAGCAGCATCAGTTGGATGAAACGGCGCGAAACGCTTTGCAACAGAAAAGATCGAACCACGCTCTGCGGCCTTCCATTGTATTTAGCGCTGAACGGAATCGCGTCCGGCGTTGCTGTCATGAATCCGCACGATATCAAACGTCGTGTCACGCTCCACGGGACGGCGTCCGGTCTCGGCGATGAGGCGCACGATCTGCTCGACCGGCAGCAGTTGCGGCGTATCGGCGCCGGCGAAATGCGTGATGCGCTCCTCGGTCACGGTGCCGTCGAAATCGTCCGCGCCAAAATGCAGCGCGGTCTGCGCGAGTTTCAATCCCAACATCGTCCAGTACGCCTTGACATGATCGAAGTTGTCCAGCATCAAGCGCCCCACGGCGATGCAGCGCAGATCGGTCTGCCCCGTGGCGTGGCGCAAATGCGAAAGTTTCGGCGTATTTTCCGGGTGAAAATGCAGCGGAATGAAAGTCATGAAGCCGCCGGTTTCATCCTGTAATCCGCGCAGCCGCAGCATATGATCCAGACGATCCTCGGCCGACTCCACATGGCCGTAAAGCATCGTGGCGTTCGACTTCACTCCCAGCTGATGCGCCGTTCGATGCACCTCGCTCCATTTGTCCCAGCGGATCTTCTGTTTGCAGATCTGATCGTGGACGTGATCGGCGAAAATCTCCGCTCCGCCTCCGGGCATCGAATTCAGCCCGGCCTCAATCAGCTCGGTCAGGACTTCCTCGTATGACTTGCGGAACTTGCGCGCGAAATAGTCGATCTCCACGGCGGTGAAGCCCTTCAGATGCACATGCGGAAATTCCGCCTTCAACGCGCGCAGCATGTCGAGGTAATACTCCCACGGCAATGTGGGATGCAGCCCTCCGACCACATGGAACTCGCGCGCGCCAATCGCCACGCCGCGCCGGGCGCGCTCCACGATCTCCTCCACGCTATACACCCAGGCGTGCGCGTCGCCTTCCTTCGCGGAAAAGGCGCAGAAGTCGCAGCCCAGCGCGCAAATGTTGCAATAGTTGATGTGCTGATTGATGATGAAATACGCGTCGTCGCCGTTTTTCGCCGCGCGCACGATCCCGGCCAGCTGCCCGGCTCCGATCAAATCAGGCGTTTCGAACAGCACGCGCCCATCCTCCAGGCTCAGCCGCTCCCCTGCCACAACCTTCTCATAGATCGGCCACAATGCCCGGTCCAGCATAGCAAGGTTGACTACGCATTGTTCCACGAGGCACCGACTCTTTCTGTTCCCAGACAGTGTCTAGGATTTTTATTCCAATGTCGTTGGGCTGTGTTGAATGTTTGCGCCGCAGCATTTCTTATATTTCTTGCCGCTGCCGCAAGGACACGGATCGTTGCGGCCGACCTTGGGCTGATCGCGGCGGTAGGTCGGCGGTTTTTCCGGTTCCGCGCCTTCGCCGCCTTGCCGCGCCGATTGCTCGCGAGCCGCCATGGTCTCGGACATTTCGGCCTTGCGCGCGTTTAGTTGCTGCTGCGCCTGGCTCTCCTCCAGACCGGCGATCTGAACCAGAAAAATATGATCCAGGATTTGCTTGTTTATGTTGAATTCCAACTCCTGGAACATCTCACCCGCTTCATTCTGATAAGCCACCAGCGGCTCTTGCTGAGCAAATGATCGCATCCAGATCGCCTCGCGCATCGCATCGATCGCCAGCAGATGGTCTTTCCAGTTTTCGTCAATCGCCTGTAGCGTCACCATCTTCGCGATATGTGCGATCAGCTGATCGTTCTCCAGCAGCGCCAGCAGACGGCGTTTCTGATTATACGCTTCGACCAACGCGCCATGCACGAGATCCAGCAGTTCATTCACCGTGGCGGCCGACTCCGTGTCCAGATCAAACATCGCCGGATAAGGCACACGGTGCTTGAGGTACTCATGAAAATCCACGTGCTGGAATTCATCCAGAAATTTTCCACGCAGGCCAAAATCGGGCAACGCCGCCTCTACTGAATTCAAGCACATGCTGGTCACGATATCGCGCGGATCAAGCGAGGTGAGCACTTCCTTGCGCAAGCCATAGATCGCCTTGCGCTGCTTGTTCATCACATCATCGTAATCCAGCGTGCGCTTGCGGATTTCGAAGTTGCGGCCCTCCACTTTCTTCTGCGCGCGCCCCACCGACTTGGTCAGCCACGGATGCACCAACGGTTCGCCTTCGTCCATCCCCATGCCGAAGCGGTCGAGAAAGCCTGTCATGCGATCCGAGCCGAACAGGCGCATCAGGTCGTCCTCAAGGCTGAGGAAAAACTGCGAATGCCCTGGATCGCCCTGACGTCCGGAACGACCGCGCAACTGCAGGTCGATGCGGCGCGATTCATGACGCTCCGTGCCGATCACCTGCAAACCATAGCGCACCTCGTTGCCGTCTTCATCGGTCCGTACAACATCAGCGACTGATCCAAGTCCGTCCATCAGCTGACCGGGTTTTAATTTGATGTCTGTTCCGCGCCCCGCCATGTTCGTCGCGATGGTCACCTGGCCCGGCCGGCCCGCGTCGAGCACGATTTCCGCCTCGCGGCTGTGGTTCTTCGCATTCAGCACGTTGTGGCTGATCTTGCTCCGCCGCAGCATACGGCTCAGCGTCTCGGAAACCTCCACCGTGGTCGTGCCGACCAACACCGGCAGTTTCATCTCATGCAGATGGATGATTTCGTCGATCACCGCCCGGTATTTTTCCTTGCGCGTACGGTAGATCAAATCGTCGTCATCATTGCGTGCGACGGGCTTGTTTGTCGGTATCGCCACCGCTTCGAGTTTGTAAATATGATGAAACTCCGTCGCTTCGGTCATCGCCGTGCCGGTCATGCCCGCCAGCCGCGTATACATGCGGAAATAATTCTGCAGCGTCACCGTGGCCAGCGTCTGGGTTTCAATCTCGATCTTCACGCCTTCCTTGGCCTCGATGGCCTGATGCAGGCCGTCGCTGTAACGCCGGCCGTCCAGGATGCGGCCGGTGAACTCGTCCACGATCAGCACTTTGTTTTCCTGCACGACATACTCCACGTCGCGTTCGTACAACGAGTAAGCCCGCAGGAGTTGAGCGATATTGTGCAGTTCCTCCTGGCGAATCTCATTGATCTCGTGCATCTTGAGCTTGGCTTTTTCCTTCTCCTCGTCGTCCAGCTCCGGATTCGAGTCGATCTTCACGATCTCATCCACCAGATCGAGCAACAGAAAGCGATCCGGATTGTCCGGACTGAGCTCCTCGCGGCCCTGCTCCGTCAGGTCGATGTTATGGCCTTTTTCATCAATAACGTAATACAGTCCGTCCTCGATCGGACTCATATCGCGGTCGGCCAGCTTCGCGTTTTTCTTCCACTGGATGTAATCCAGTTCCACTTTCTCAACCAGCCGCGCGACACCGGTGTCTTGTTTGATGCGGGTGAGTTGCTTGTGTTTCGGCGCAGCCAACTGGCACTGGAAGAGCTTGGCCGCGCCTTCATAGTTTGTCGAATCCTCATCCAGCAACTGCTTGCCTTCATTGGCCAGCCGGTTGGCCAGGTATTGCTGCTTCTGCACCAGTCCCACAACCATCGGCTTCACCAGTTCAAAGCGTTGCGTGGAGCGGTCCACCGGGCCGCTGATGATCAGCGGGGTGCGCGCCTCGTCGATCAGGATGTTGTCCACCTCGTCGATGATCGCCATATTATGGCCATGCATCTGCCAGACGATCTCGATCCGCGCTTTCTCTTCCGCGACGCTCTCATCATCCTTGTATTCCGCGAAAAAATCCTGCTGCTCGCTGGAAAGCGACTGCTGTAAATTGCGAATCGTGTCCGGATGCGCGCGCACATTGAAGCCGGCGAGGCCGAAGGTCCATTTGAAGCGATCCGCAAACGTGGCGACGTCCTTGACATTCACGCGAATCGAGAGCAGGTCGCCCAGCAGGCCGATCATCTCGCCGCCGACGCTCTGCAGCCATTCGTGCACCTCCACGGCGTACTCATTGAACGCCAGCGGCGGCACGTACTGCGTCAACCGGTTCTCGCGGACAGCCATATTGTCGCGCAGGTAATCAAAGCCAAACTCGTTGTTTGTGCCATACGTCACGTCGCACTGATACATCCGGCGGCGCTCCGGCGTGGAAGGATCGGTCTTGTCCAGGCAGCCCACCGTGATGCCGAGATACTCCAGAATATGCCCCATCCATTCCGAGTCGCGCTTGGCCAGGTAATCATTCACCGTGATGATATGAAGGCCCTTGCCCTCCAGCGCGCGCGCATAGGCCGGCATCAACGCCACCAGCGTCTTGCCTTCGCCGGTGGCCATCTCCGCGATTTTTCCTTCGTGCAGCACCTTGCCGCCGATCAGCTGCACATCATAGGGCACCATGTCCCATTCAATCTCGTTGCCGCCCACGACCCATTTCTCGCCGATCATCCGGTAGCACGCCAGTTTCACCGTGGCGAATACCTCGGGCAGCATCTCGTCGATGTCTTCTCCTTCCGTCAGGCGCTGGCGGAATTCGGCGGTCTTTCCTTTCAGCAGATCATCCAGTTTGGCCGCTTCTTCACCGCCAGGCGGCTGCTTCACCGGCCCCATCGAGAAGTGAATCGCATGGCCGCCCTTGGCGAATTCATAAGACTGGCTCATGTCGTAAGGAATCTCGCCGAACCATTCCATGCAATAGCGGTTCACCTCGGCCACAAACGGCACATAAACCTTCAGATCGCGCTCCTGCTTGGAGCCGAAAAAAAGACGAATCAGTTGTTTAAGCATACTGAATTTTCCATCAAGAATATTTGGATCAAAAGAACCGCCCGGAACAAAAACAGGTCATTCTTCCGCAATAAACATGCCGTCTGAAACGGCGATATTGCCAGATAATGGCATACAATCCAATGACCATAGGCTCCTCTAAAGGGCTTGTCAACACGTAGCAACGT
Source organism: Candidatus Sumerlaeota bacterium (assembly GCA_016928995.1). Lineage (GTDB taxonomy): Bacteria > Sumerlaeota > Sumerlaeia > JAFGJS01 > JAFGJS01 > JAFGJS01. The sequence goes on from JAFGJS010000026.1 coordinate 18,330, forward strand.
ATCAAATCGCCGATTATGACACAGTATTTTGCCCAACGCGGACATACATGTTGCAAAATGATCCGGTTCACAGCGATTGAATTTAAAATGAGCCTGTTCAGCCTTGTTTGGCTCAAATGATGGATGAAAACAATCGCTCCAACCAACTCCTCAATGGAAAGTCTCATCTTCGATGATCAGTTTTGGGTTGATCATTTCATACAGGCAAGGTTCAATTTCGGATATAATTGCTGGAAGACGCCGATAATGAATCCTGCTTCGCAACTCAACATCTGTGTGATCGGCCTGGGGAAGATGGGCGTGATGCATTGCGCGATGAGCTCGGCTTTACCGCAGACTCAGCTCTGTGCGGTTGTGGATCGCGACGCAAAACTGGGCAAGCAACTCCGCAGCATGGGAGCCGACGCTCCGTACTTCAACTCCGTGGAAGCCATGCTGAACAGCGTGAAGCGCGTGGACGCTGCAATCCTGGCCACGCCGCAATTCACGCATCGGGCGCTGGGCGAGCAATGCCTGGCTGCGGGTCTGCATGTGCTGACGGAGAAACCGCTGGCGCATACGCTGGCGGACGCCGAGGCGATGGCGGCCGCGGCGGCGAAGCATGCGGATCGCATTACGGCAATTGGCTTCATGAAGGGGCACTATCCGCTGTGGATCGAGGCGGCGCGGCGCTTGAAAGACGGCTGGATCGGCGAGCCGGAATCGTTCAAGGCCAGCGTGAACCTCAGCCAGGTGTTCAAGCCGATGAAAGGCTGGACGTTCACCAAGGACCAAGCCGGCGGCGGTGTGCTGATCAATACGGGCATTCATCTGGTGCATCTGCTGACGATGCTGTTCGGTCCGGATGCGCATGTGATTTCGGCCGAGGGCGGACCGGTGCACAGCGCGGTGGAGGATCGGATCACGGCGATCATGCAGTTCCCCAACGGTGGCCCGCACGGAACCTATTCGGCGAACTGGAGCGTCGAAGGCTTCCCTACCGAGGCGACGCGGGTGGATATCGAAGGCGACGCAGGCAGAATGTCCATCACCGACGACTGGTTGCGTCACAGCGACGGCACGGCGCTGCATCGCAGCGAGTTCGATCGCGCGGCGTTCAACGCCAGTCCGGATTACGGCGGCGAGGGTTGGTATAATCAACTGGAGGATTTCGCGCAGGCGATCATTCAGGACGGCCGCACCGCGCGTTATGACTGGCAATACGGCCTGGCCGTGCAGCGCATCGTGGACGCGATGTACCGCAAACTCGAAGGATAAGACGAACTTGAATCGCATGATTCCATTGCCAAAAAAAATTTTATCGGGAACATCGCTGACGCATCCGGCGCCGAATAATACGGCAGGTGATTCTGTCTCGGCGCGACTGGAGCGGGCGATTGAGCGCGGCGCCGGGGGCTTGATGACGCTGAACAACGCGGAAATACAGCAAGCGTTGCGCGAGATGAAAGAGAAACATCCCGAATTCACTGTGCTGCCGGTGATCCCGAACGTGCCGGAATTCGTGCGCGAAGCGACGGAGTACGGCATGGCCGGAGCGGGCATCCGGCGCCTGCTGCGCGTGGGATTCATGGGGGCAGTGCGGCTGGGAATCTTCGGCGTGTTCAAGGCTCCAGCGGTTCTGCTTCAGCGCGATTTCCCCACGATCCTCTCTGTGCTGTTCGAACTCGAAATGAACGAATTCCGCAAATTCAATCCGCCGGCCGTGTTTCTGCAGAACCAAATGGCCGACCTCCTGTTGGCGCTGAATAACCGGCGAGCGTTTGCGATGTTCGCGGAGCAAGCGCGCGACCGCTATGGCGCGGAGCCGGGCGTATTGACGGTGAACTTCGTGCGCATGGCGGAAAAATTGAAGGAATGGGACGTCAAGATCCGTCTGATCTGCGCCCCGTTCAACCGTGATCAATTCCTGATGCCCGACATCGGCGATGTAACAGGCGACGAATCTTACGCGCCGATTCTGGAGTCCGGCAAGTTCCAGCTGATCGCGGATCGCATCTCGATCCACTCCCCTACTCCGGACGACGCGCTGGAATGGGCGCTGAACAGCGGCGCGGCATCCAGCGCCATTGTCAGTTGTTGAAATCGAATGAGAGAACTGCATCGAATTTTCACCACAACGGCACAACGCCACGACGTAAAACGACTTTAAATCTATCAACCATGTAAAAGCAAAACGTTGTGCCGTCGTGCCGTTGTGGTGCACTTTAAGGTTTCATTGAATCTAAATTTCGGATTTCACTTAAGGACATCGCCATGTTGCTATCCGCAACCGCAAACATCCCGGCGGACGCCGCGCTTTTGAGCATGGACAACCTGCTGGCGCTGCTCACGCTGACCGCCCTGGAAATCGTGCTGGGCATCGACAATATCGTCGTCATCGCCATCGTGACCGGCAAGCTCCCCAAAGACCAGCAAGGCAAAGCGCGCACGCTTGGTCTGGCGCTAGCCATGATCATGCGCGTGTTGCTATTGCTTTGCATCAGTTGGTTGATGGGCATGACCAAAATCCTGTTCACCGCATTCGGCCAGGGTTTCACAGGCAAGGATCTGATCCTGCTTACCGGAGGACTGTTCCTGATCGCCAAAGCCACGCATGAAATCCATCATAACATCGAAGGCCCCACAAGCCCTGAAAAAAGCGCGCAAAAAGCCGTCAGCAACTTCGGCATGGCCATCGCCATGATTCTCGCCATGGACATGGTCTTTTCACTCGATTCCGTCATCACCGCGGTCGGCATGGCCAATGATGTGAAGATTATGATCACCGCGATCATTCTGGCGGTGATTATGATGATGATCTTTTCCGGCGGCATCAGCCGTTTCATCGAGGGGCATCCCACGATTAAAATCCTCGCGCTTTCCTTCCTGCTGCTGATCGGCGTCATGCTGACTGTGGAAGGCGGGCTGGATCACGCGCATATCGATAAGAAATATATCTACTTCGCCATGGGCTTTTCGCTGGTCGTGGAATTAATCAATTTGCGCATACTAAAAAAACAGCAAATCATCACAATCAAATCTTGAATGTGAAAATTAGCGCTGCCTGTCGCATGGGGTGAATCGCGATGTGAATCTTCTTTATCAACAGCTTACTATGGTTCCTGCATAGGATTATAATGATTTATGAGACAATCGATCAAACGACCTCCGCATGAAAATCCTCATTTTCAACTTGCCACTCAACATTGTGCAAACCAATAATCCCCATTCACCTGCGAGCGTGGCGGAATGGCAGACGCGCTGGATTTAGGATCCAGTGTCTTCGGACGTGGGGGTTCAAGTCCCCCCGCTCGCACCAAGTTGATTGACTGGGGGCTTTCTTACGCCCCGTCAGGATTCTGTAGAAATCTTGCGTTCTTCCGTGATTCCATTCGGTTACCCACAGTGATATTCTTGCGCCTCATCGAACCCTTAAACAGCCCGTTGAAAAATTCGTTGCGGCGTAAAAACGTAGCGCCGGCGTCTCGCCGGCATGAATAAAATCAATGCTTTGCATTTCACAAAATGCCAGCGGGACGCTGGCGCGACCCTTTTTCAACGGGCTGTTAACATTGGGTGTGTTATGGCCGATACGAATCAGCAACGAAGGCTGGACAACATCATCATGATATTACTATTATTTTTGCAGCAGTGGCAGTCCTCGATTTTTGCCATTCTGACTTTTCTCTCTCCGCCATTCATACATTTGATCGGATAGATGCATTCAACTGGAGGATTTTTCAACGTGACATTGATGAGAGGATTATTGTGTGCGGCGTTATCAGTTATTTTGGCCGTCGGACAAAGTTCAAACGCGGATAGTGTTATTGTATTTAATGAAATTATGTATAATCCACTCGCTGCAGGTAACGATCTCGAATGGGTGGAGCTTTATAACCAGATGGCAGTCAATGTTGACATTTCTAATTGGCGCTTGGAGGGAGGCGTTGAGTTTCAATTTCCAGCCGACACAGTTGTTCCTGGTTTGGGTTATCTCGTAATCGCCAAAAATCCGCCGGCGTTGGCTGTTCAAACCGGTTACGCCGATGCGCTGGGGCCATTTGACGGCAATCTATCCAATGGCGGTGAATCGCTTCGTTTGCTGAATAATAATGATCGCGTCATGAATGCGGTTTCCTACGAGGACGGAGGAAAATGGCCGGCGGCGGCGGATGGAACTGGATTTACACTCGCCAAACAGCTTTTGAATTCAAATGCTGCCAATCCGGCGAATTGGGTTGTGAGCGATGAATTGAACGGCACTCCCGGCGCGGAGAATTTTCCTTCAGTCGAGGATTCGACGATTGAAACGATCCTGGTCGAAAAAATAGGCGTCTGGCGCTATAACGACTCGGGTGTATATCCCGGCGCGGGATGGAAGAATTCATCATATGATGATAGCACATGGCTGGAAGGCTCAACTGGTTTTTACAGCCGGCTCACAACAGTCACATTATTATCCGATAACTTCAACGCCGCCACGAATAGCCTGGATCTCAATCTCGATATTTTAACCCGGCAAACAGGCATTTTCGTTCCTTTGGATTATGATGAAACTGACAGCACGAAACCTGGAGCGGTTTTCGATGACGGCACGCAAATTAATCCAATTTCGTCGCCTGGGCAGTTGTTAATAGCTCCTGATGCATCCAGTTATCCCCGGTTGTCCGTCTCACCCAATTATGATTTTTCCGGGATTCTGAGATTTACAATTTCGTTCGATGTGGATGCAGTGCTTGGCGACACGATCGGTGATAATTGGACCGGAGTCATTTTCAGCGCGTCGCAGCCGCTGGTGAACATCGAATCTTCCGACGGAGTTGGGATTTTATTTCGCAGCAATGGCGGTTATCAAGTATGGGACAACGGCAGCTTGATCCGCAGCGAATCCGCTGGATCCATGCCAGTCGGGCAGATCAGCGTTTTCATCACGGCGCAGGATGATGTCATTCAATTGTTCGTCAATGGCACACAAAGACCAATCGGCGCGAGCGGAATGAATCATCATCGGACGAATCTGAATGGCGGATCTATCACGCTGCAAGCAAATAGCAATTCAGGTCAAAAACAGCATGCGATCGATAATTTACTCATCACTGGATCATACACTTCATCTTTTATTCCTAATTTATTCGGCACTAAACTGGACGCTACCGGGAATAAATTATCAGCCGGAGACAGCGACTTGGATTATACCAATGACGCTACAGGGCTCTCTGTGATCGCCATGCAGCCACACTCCGCATGGGCGGCTGAAGATGAAAATTCCGGCTGGGTTGGCCTTTCTGCGCAAGGAACCGACAGCCAACCGGGAGGCCAGTATGATTTTAAAACGACATTTAATCTTAGCGGCTCGAGTCATAACACAGCGGAGATAAATTTCCGAGTCGCTGTAGATAATGAGCTGGACGATGTTTTGATCAATGGCGTCAGCACAGGCATCACGCTTTCGGGCCATGCGGCGTTCAGCGGATGGCAATCCATCGCCAGCGGCTTTCTTCCAACGGAAAACGAGCTGCATTTTCTCTTCACGAACTGGTCGGCCGGACCGATGGGATTGCGCATTGAAATGAGCGGCACAGCGAAAAGAAATTCCAGCGTTACGCCAATAACTCCAGGAAATACTACTTACTATTTTCGCAAGGAATTCACATATAACAACAACTCATTTGACGCCGTTGAACTCTATTTGGATCACAGTGTGAATGATGGCGCTGTGTTTTATTTAAACGGAGTCGAGATACATCGGACGAACATGCCATCCGGAATCGTTGCTGATGATACTCCTGCATCAACTGACATTTCCATTTCATCGTTCAGCGGAGCAATTTTAGTGTCCTCCGCTCCGCTTGTTTCCGGCGTAAATGTCCTTGCGGTTGAATTGCATGATTCCAACCCATCCAGCGACGATATGTATTTTGATATGGAACTTCGCGCGGAGCGAACGCCGATGGAATGGCCGGTTCCGTCGATCGCACTTAACGAAATACAATCCGCCTTGGATGCTCCATTTTTTGTTGAATTGTATAACTACGGATCGGCGGATGTGGACCTTGACGGCTATATCGTTGAACTAATCGGCGACTCGACTGTTGATTATATCATACCAGCGACAACCTTGAGCGCCGGGCAGATTGTATCCTTTGATCAGACAACATTGGGATTCAGCGCCGAGGATGAAGACCTGATCGTTTTTTATCTTCCCGGCAAAGCGCGAGCCATCGACGCGCGACACGTGAAAAATACATTGCGCGGCCGTTATCCCGATGGAACAGGCGAGTATTTAAGACTCTCAGTTCCGACTCCCGGCGCCACTAATCAAGCGGAACTCTCCGATGCGATTGTGATCAACGAAATCATGTATCATAATCGCGACAGTTCCGGAGCGGATTGGATCGAGTTTTTCAACCGATCCTCTCAGACCGTCGATATGACTGGATGGAGTTTGTCGGGCGGCATTCAGTTTGACTTTCCGATAAGCGCTTCAATCGGACCAGAAGAGTATTTAATCCTGACCAGCGACCTGTCATCGATGCAAGTTTCATATCCAGCGCTTTATATCTATGGCGAGTATTCGGGACAACTGTCGGATGGCGGCGAAGAAATATCATTATTGGATGCGGTCGACAATCCAGTTGATCGCGTCCACTATCATGATCGAGGCAGATGGCCGGCAGCTGCGGATGGCGCGGGTTCCAGTCTGGAATTAAAAGATCCTGACGCCGATAACGCTTCGCCTGAGGCATGGGCGGCTAGCGATGAATCGGGGAAGGCGTCGTGGAAAACATATAGTTACACGATGACTGCCGGGACTTATTCCGGTGTAAGCGTTCCGACGATTTGGAATGAATTCATCATCGGCTTGCTGGACGCCGGGGAAGTTTTGCTGGATGACATCAGCGTGATCGAGGATCCCAACGGTTCGCCGGTTCAGCTAATTCAAAATGGAGCATTTGAGGGCGATGCGGTGCAATCCTCGCCCGATAAATGGCGATTACTGGGAACTCATGGCAGTCATGGCCGGAGCATGGTTGTTGTTGATCCTGATGACGCTGGAAACCATGCGTTGCTGCTTGTCGCCACCGATCAAACGGAGCATATGCACAACCATGCAGAGACGACTTTGCACGATGGTTCAGGATACGTCACAATAACAAATGGCGCCGAATACGAAATTTCATATCGCGCCAAATGGCTGAGCGGTTCAAACCAGGTGAATACACGGCTGTATTTTAATCGTTGTCAGCAAACAACTCTCATCGATAAACCGGCGTTAAGCGGGACGCCTGGCGCTCAAAACTCACGATCCGCAAGCAACATCGGTCCGGCATATTCCGCATTGATTCACTCTCCGGCGCTGCCGGAAGCTGGAGAAAATGTCACTGTGACGGTAAACGCGTATGATCCCGACATTGTGGCCAGCGTGACTCTCTGGTGGTCTGAGAATGAAGGCGCATTTCAGAGCGTGCTGATGAGTGACAACGGAACCGGACAATTCAGCGGCGTGATTCCATCAGTTGCTGACGCGGCGGTCATCCAGTTTTATGTGGAAGGATCCGATTCGTTGGGCGCCACAACTACATTCCCCGCAAAAGGCGCAGATTCGCGCGCGATAATCAAAGTAACGCCGCCGTTGACGTCAGCGACAAGCCCCAACACGATTCGTGTGTTTATGCGGCCCAGCGATGTCAATTTTCTGCATGAAGAAACGAATGTGATGAGCAATGATTTGATCGGCTGCACAATACTCTACAAGGATGAAGAGGTCTTTTACGATTGCGGGATTAAATTGCGCTCAAGTGAACGTGGCCGTTTGAATAGTGCTCGAGTCGGTTACACAATTAAGTTCCCCGATAATGATCATCTGTTCCGCGGTGTGCATCAAACTATAAAAATTGACCGTAGCGGCGTGCAACGCGGAAATGCCGGATATTTCGGGCAGGTGGAAATGTTGAATTGGCACGTCTTGAATCGAGCCGGCGGCATTCCAAGCATGTATGATGATATGATTTACATCGACGCGCCTCAATCGACGGAATCCAGTTCCGCATTATTGAATATGGCCGGTTATCGCGATGTGTATTTGGATAGTCAGTACGCTGGCGGCGATAACGACGGAACGCTCTTTAAGTATGAACTGATCTATTATCCAACATCGACAGAAGACGGCGATGTGGAGAGTTTGAAATTGCCGCAACCGGACAGTGTATTAAGCACATACATTCGCGATCATGGCGCGAATAAAGAGGCTTACCGGTGGAATTTTCTGATTAGCAGCAAATTGAAAGATGACGATTATAGCCGCATCATTAAACTTTGCGAAACTTTCAGCAAGAGTGGAGCTGATTATAATAATTCAATCGATCAAATAGTGGATGTTGACCAATGGCTGCGCGCCTCGGCTGCGATGAGTCTGATCAATCCCAGCGACCATTACCAGAGCGGAGCAGCGCATAATCTGAAGCTATACGTCCGGCCATCGGACCAACGCGCGCTTTATTTCCCTTGGGATTTCGATTATCTTGCCTTGGGCGCGACAACATCGATTGTCGCCAATTCCGATCTGTCAAAAATGGTGGGCGATGCCAGCCGCAAGCGGCTTTTTTACGGCCACCTGCTGAATATCATCGATCTCGCGTTTAACCGTGATTATCTTGAACCATGGGGCAATCATTATCAGACATTTGTGCTCCCGCCGCAGACGTTTTCGACCATGGTCAGTTTTGCTGAGCAACGCGCTGCATATGTGACATCGCAGATTGAATCCGAAACGCCACATGTTGAATTTGCAATCACAACTAACGGTGGCGCCGATTTTTCAGTCACTACTTCCGATGTGACATTAGAGGGAACGGGATGGGTCGACGTGCGAACGATCCGCCTGGCGGGAGCGGAATTTCCGCTGAATGTCGAATGGGATTCGATCAATACTTGGGACGTTTCCATTCCGCTGGAGACGGGCGTTAACAACATTGTGCTCGAAGCATATGATTTTAATGGCGATATTATTTCAACGAACAGCATCGCTGTCACCACTTCCTATGCCGGCGATGTGTACAAGGAAAATTTAAAGGTCACTGAATTAATGTATGATCCGCTCGATGGCAGCGACTACGAATATTTCGAGTTGTATAATGCCGGCGATGAAACGTTGGACTTGTCCCATTTGATTATTCGCGGAGCCATCGATGATTTCGCGTTTGCGGACAGTGCAGTGACATCTTTATCCGCCGGCGAATGTGTGTTGATCGTAGCCAATCAGGCGGCATTTGAAAGCAGGTATGGGACTGGATTGAATATCGCGGGAACATTTTCCGGAAAGCTGGCAAACGATGGAGAATCGTTTTCCATTGTTAAAACAAATGGAACAACCGTCATGGAATTTGAATATGGCGACGGTCGAGGTTGGTGGCTCGCAGCCGATGGTCCCGGCCATTCGTTGGTTGCGATCGAGTTTGACAACCAATCCTCAGGATCATTGTCCTATGGACGCAATTGGCGCCCGAGCGCATATCTCAACGGTTCGCCGGGAACCGCGGACAGCGAGCCGCTGAACGATATTCGCATTAATGAAGTATCTCCGCACACCGACACTGGTCTGCCCGCTTCAGCCGACTCTAATGATTGGTTTGAAATCGTCAATCAAACTGGCGGCGCGATCAGTTTGGATGATTGGTATGTTTCCGACGATAAGGAAAATCTGCTGAAATACGAACTGAGCAACGGTTATAGCAGCATTGGCGCATACGACCGGTTGGTATTCACTGAGAATTACCATTTTAATAATCCCGCTGGCAATGGTTTCGGGTTGAACAAAGCCGGTGAAGAACTTTTTCTCTCGTATTATCCGGACGATGTCACCTCGTGTTGTGTCGTCGATGTGGCGCGATTCAAGGGCGTGGAGAATGAAGGTTCTCCCGATTTCACAACATGGGGGCGCATCGAGGATGGCGCCTGGTGGGGATTGACAAATCCAAGCCCTGACGCAACGAACAACGCCTTAAAAGAAGGCATTATTATTAATGAAATTATGTATTATCCGCCGACAGATCAACCAACATTGGAATACATTGAGCTTGTCAATCCGAACGCATGGACGATTCATTTGTTTCATGCTGTTGAAGGACCGTGGCGAATTAATGGAGGGGTGGATTACACCTTGCCGCCCAATCTGTCGCTTGGCCCGGGTGAAAACTTGCTGATTGTTAATTTCGATCCCAGCAGCGCTTCAGCATTGTCGAACTTTCAATCGACCTATGGTCCTATCGACGGTCGAATTTATGGCCCTTTTGAGAATGATAACTTGTCCAACCTTGGAGAGCGGATCGCATTAGAGCGTCCTCAACCGGAAGATGATTTGGGCGAAGGGATGTCCTGGGTCATTGTCGATGAGGTTATTTATTTCAGCCTCGCGCCATGGACGATGGATGCCGCGGGAACAGGCAATTCGTTGCATCGACTCGATCCAGCTCAATCCGGTAATGATTGGAACAATTGGATTGCCGCGCCGCCGGCTCCCTGTGTCGATGTGTATGATTTTTTCACAGTGACTTTAACCTCGCCGGATGTTTCGTATGGCCATAGCACTGGGCTTACAACAGTCACAATGACCGCGACATTCAGCAGCGAGGCGTTGAATTTCACTCCGGATGACATTGTAGTTACGAACGGAAGCGTTGATGCGTCCAGTTTTTATGCTAGCGAAAGCGGCGGCGTATTTCATTTTGATATTCTTCCTTTGGTCGATGGGATCGTGACAGTTTTAATTCCGTCATCAAGCGCGCAAAGGGCGTCTGACAATACTGGCAATCTTGCTTCAAACACATTCCTATTTTATTATATATATGGCTATAAAATAAATGCGGATAACTACTGGTTGCTGTATTGATATGTATCATGTGATTGTTATATAGCATGATAAGACGCCGCGCATTAAATCGAAACTCATCGAATTTACATTGGCGGCCGAAATTAAGCGTAAAATTTAAATGAATCACGCTATTCACTGCCTGAGACATTTACAAATAAAAATTAGAGCGGCGGCAAAGCACTCAATTACCACTTATTCAGTTCCTTGCCCCCAGCGTCTTGATAGATTACGGAGGACGCCGGTTTATCCGCCCGCCAATTCACCTCTCCCCTTCTATCTCGATATCGATCAACAGATTTCCTTGAAATCGCTGATCCATTGAATTAAATAGGTCATGGAAGAAAGGAGGCGACATCAATGGAGACTCGCGACTATTTCTTCGCCGCATTGGCGACGCTTATCATTGCCGCGCTGTGGACCGGCGTGGCATGGGCCACACACGGCTACTTCAGGGCGGCCTCGGGATCAATAGCCGTTTTCGTCGGCGTCGGCGTCGGCTGGACGGTGATCCGCAATGAAGATGAGAGTTTTTTCAGCTGGAAGATCTGCATTCCTTTGCTTGGACTCGCGTTCCTGGCTGGACATGAGCTCGCGCGTCCCTTTGAAAAACCGACCGCCATTGATCAATACAACCAAAGTCAAGCGGAAGGCGTCGCAATGGCAGTGGATATGCTGGGCACAGCTTTTGGCGTCAACAACGATCCTCTCGTCCAGGCATGGATTCAGAAAGCGGAAGAGTTTTTCGCGCTCAGCACTGAATATGAATGGCCGCAGTTTATGATCAAACATCAATACACCAGCGCCTCCAGCGCCGGGCAAGTCACCGAAGCCGAAATTGAAAATTTTCGCGCGACAATCGTCCCACAATTAGAATATTATTACATGAGAGCGCATCCCGAGGAAGCATTGAAGTATGAGGCTCCGAAAACCAGCTTCATCGCAGCCGTTTTCTTCGCCTTCATCGATCTGATTAGCGCCTGCATCGGCATGCTCATCGCTTATAAAGCCCTGGTGTATTAGCCTTGGCCAATTTGCGGGCTTCGGATTGCGAGGTTCGGTATGATAATAGGCCGACGCCACTTCAAAACGCGTTATTGCGTTTTGCCTGGCTTGCCGTGCAACTTCTGATGCAGTTTTCTTTGTCTATCAAGATGCTCGGCGTCAAAATCAGCGATGATTGCATCGCATAAGTTTTTCAGATCGTCCGGTGTGCCTGTCCTGACCCAATGCTCTTCAAACCGGTAAAGATTATTCGTCAGTATCTCCATGTATTTCTTTTGCGAAGGAGGAGACACGGCCGTGATTGTCTTGGTGTCGAACTGACGTAAAATGACCACGGACACCACAACGCCGTTCTTTGTGCCGTCTTGCGCCAGCAAATCCATCACGACAACGTCGATTTTCCAGCTGGGATCACGATTAACTAATTCCACGTCTTGAATGCCGTTCAGTTTCTCGGTGAAAAAACCGCTGATGATTTCTCTCGATTCCTCAGCCGCAGAAACAGAAAGCTGAACGCGGGAGTTGAGACCCTTTGTTTCCTGCGCTGCGGCAAGATAAGCCGAAGAAAAAATGAAGATCACCGCCAAGAGGCTGGAAATATATCTCATTGCTCTTCCTTTCGACCGCAAAGTTTATCCCTTAAATTGATTCGCCGGACGCATCGCTCGTTATGATCGAAAAAACCGGCGGTTGAGAAAGATGTTTCTTCACACTGCAGAATTCCGCTGCGCGAACCACGGCGTCGCGATATTTTTCAGGAAAATCGGACGGCAGTTGAATCTCGATGTCCACTTGCGTCACCATTTTCGTGTCGGCGTTTCGCTTCATCCGCTGAATCAGTCTTATATTCTCCGTTGGTATCTTGCGTTGCTGGCAAAATGACACGACATTGCTGCCCATGCATGTGCCGATGGCCGCCCATAAAAGATCGAACGGCTCCGGCGCGGAGCCGTCACCGCCATAATCGGGCGGCTGGTCTGTTTTGATCGTAAAACCCTTATATTCGGCGTTTACTTTCTTTCCGCCAGAAAAGGAGATCTCCATATCCATCTCGCGCTTCCCTCCTATCGGTTCGAGATCATACATCACTGTAGTCCGCATCATATGCCGATCCGCGCTGCAATTCAAGCGTGAAAAAACGATCCGGATGTCATGGATAAACAATCGCGCTGCAGTTGGCAATTTCTGTTGAAAGTTTACGGAACAAGGGGCACTTTGGCCCCATTATCGCGCATGACGATGCGAATTCAACCAAGCGTGAAATCATCGGGAGCAAGCATGGAAACGAAAACGGCGTTGCAGGAATTATTGCATCAGGCCTTGATAAGCGCGTTTAACGGCGTGGATGGGCTACCGGAAACGAAAGATATTGCGATCAAACCAGCGTCCAAAGCGGAGTTTGGTGATTTTTCGAACACTTCGGCAATGGGATTGGCATCAACTTTAAGACAGCCACCGATAAAGATTGCACAAACAGTAGTGGCTGAAGTGGAAAAAATGGGTTGCCCTAAGTGGATCAAGCGGATGGATGTCGTGTCGCCGGGATTCATCAACATCTGGCTGGCGGGCGACAGCGCCTTCGGCGCGGTGAAGGCGATCATCGAACAAGGCGAAAACTACGGACGCAAACCGGCGGGCACGGGCCGCAGGACACTGGTAGAATTCGTCAGCGCAAATCCAACCGGACCGCTGCACGTCGGGCATGGCCGTGGCGCGGTAGTCGGCGATTGCATCTGCCGCATCCTGGAAGCGAACGGTTGCGAGGTGACGCGCGAGTATTATTACAACAACGCCGGTGTGCAGATGAAGAACCTTGGCCGATCCTTGCACGCGCGCTATCTGCAGGCGCTGGGCGACGATGTGGAATTCCCCGATGATGGCTACAAGGGCGATTATGTGCGTGAACTGGCCGAAACGCTAAAAGAGGAAGCCGGTGAAAGCAAACGCGATGCAAAATTGGAATTCTTCACGGTATATGCCTCCGATCGCATCATGCAATGGATCGATGAAGACCTGAAGGCGATGGGGATTACGTTCGACGTGTTCTTCAAAGAATCGTCGCTGTATGAATCGGGAGAAGTGGAAGAAGCGCTCAAGCAATTGGCGGAGCGCGAAATGTCGTATAAACAGGACGGCGCGCTGTGGCTGAAATCGACTCAATTCGGCGATGAGAAGGATCGTGTGCTGATCAAGTCGGACGGCGAAAAAACCTACCTCACGCCAGACATCGCCTACCACCTGGACAAGGCGCGCCGTGGATTCGAGCGGGCGATTAACATCCTTGGCCACGACCATCACGGATACATCGTACGGCTCAAGGCCGGCATCCAGGCGCTGGGCTTCAGCGCGGATTTCCTCGACTGTCCCACGATCCAGATGGTCTCGGTCGAGCGCGACGGCAAGGAAGTGAAACTCTCCACGCGCGGCGGTGAATTCATCACGCTCAAGGAATTGCTGGATGAATTCGGCGCGGACGTCGTGCGCTACTTTATGGCGATGCGCAGCTACGACAGCCAGTTCACCTTCGATCTCAATCTGGCGCAGGACACCAGCGAGAAAAATCCGCTGTACAAGATTCAATACGCGCATGCCCGCACCTGCAACCTGCTGGTAAAGGCTAAAGAACAGGGCATCGAATGGCAGGGCGCGGATGCGGTCGATTTCGAACTGCTGCAATTGTCTGAGGAAAAGGAGCTCGGCAAGGCGCTGGCGCGATATCCGGAGATCGTTGATCGGGCCGCGGCGGAATTGGCGCCGCATTGCCTGCCGAACTACCTGCTCGAATTGGCGAACCTGTTCAACTCATACTTCGCCGTGGGCAACAACGACGCCTCGGCGCGCATCTTGCGCGTGGACGCGCCGGAATTGACGCAGGCACGCCTCGCCCTGGTCGTCGTCTTGCGCCAGGTGCTGCGCAACGCCCTTGGGCTGCTGGGCATCTCCGCGCCTGAGCGGATGTAATCGAACCGATGTCCATGAATCAGAAACAAGGAAATCCTATGCTGCCGCCCAAAGCCGATAAGCGTATTGAAAAGACCATCCAAAAATTATCGCAATGGCGTTATGCGAAAATCAGCTCCATTGAGATGGAGCTCTTCGAAACGCAAGACCACCTGCGCAAGCCGCCGCGTGGCGCGAAATACAAACCAGCCAAGGCCGGCGAGACGCTTTATGGCAAAGCCTGGGGATCGGCATGGCTGCGCGGCGTGGTGACGATTCCGCAGGCATACAAGGGCCGCCGGATCTACATCCGCCAGGATGCGACGAGTGAAAAACTGCTTTTCATCAACGGCAAACCTGTGGGCAGCATTAATTCGTGCCACAAGGAAGTGCTCATCGCCGCGAAGGCGAAAGGCGGCGAAAAATGGCGCGTGGACATCGAGATTTACATCGGTCATCCATACCCCGGTGAAAACCCCTGGGATCTGCGCACTCGCTTCATCCAATTCGTCGGCTGCGGTCATGGCTTCGCCCCGCCATTTAAACTCGAAGCGACCGAACTGCTGGCGGGGCGCGAAGCGGTTGCGGGATTGCACTACGATGCCGAGGCGCTTTGGCAGACGGCGCGCTTGCTGGATGACAACTCGTTGCGCAAGGCGAAAATCCGCCAGGGGCTTTACGACGCGCTGAACCTTATCCCGCTGATGTGGGAAACAGACGACGAACTGGAGAGCGGCGCGAAAGCGGCGCGGAAGGCGCTGGCGCCGTTGCTTAAAGCGAAAAACGGCCCTACAACGCCGTTCATCGGCCTCGCGGGTCACACGCATATCGACATCGCCTGGCTCTGGCCGAAAAAGGAATCGATACGCAAAGCGGCCCGCACCTTCAGCACGTTCCTCAATCTCATGAACGATTATCCCGAGTTGCGCTTTCTTCAGAGCCAGCCCGCGTTGATCCAGATGATCGAAGACTGCTATCCGGAGATACTGCCGGCGATCAGAAAGAAAGTGAAGGAGGGCAACTGGGAGCCGAACGGCGGAATGTGGGTGGAGGCGGATTGTAATGTCTCCAGCGGCGAAGCGCTCGTGCGCCAGTTCCTCGAAGGCTTCAAGAAGACACAGGAGATTTTCGGTTATCAGAGCGACACACTGTGGCTGCCGGATGTCTTCGGCTATAGCGCGGCGCTGCCGCAGATCATGCGACAGGCGGAGATCGTCAATTTCATCACCAGCAAGATCAACTGGAACGACACGACGCGCTTCCCCTACGATACGTTCCTGTGGGAAGGGATCGACGGCACGAAAATTTTCTCGCATTACATCACCTCGCGCTCCGGCGGCTACAATGCGACTGTAAAGCCGGAAGAGATCAACGGCACGTGGAACAACATTCAGCAAAAAGAAAATCAGGAATGGGCCATCGCATCCGTGGGGCATGGCGACGGCGGCGGCGGCGTGACGCGCGAAATGTGCGAGATGGCGCGGCGGCTGGAAGACCTCGAAGGCTGCCCAAAGACCGGCTGGATCAATGTCTCCGAATTCATGGACGGATTGAAAAAACAATGCGGCAAGTGGCCGGAATGGAAGGGCGAACTCTATCTGGAACTGCATCGCGGCACTTACACCTCGCAGGCAAAAACAAAGCAATGGAACCGGCGATTGGAGTTCCTGCTGCGTGAGGTGGAGTGGCTCTGCACAATGGCGATGGGCTGTGGCGTGGCGTATCCGGCGAAACAGCTGGAGCGATTGTGGCGCGTGGTGTTGACGAATCAATTCCATGACATCCTTCCCGGCTCCTCGATTCAAACCGTATATGAGACCACTGGAGCGGAATATACCGAGGTGGACGCGGAGTTGCGCAAATTACGCGAAAAAGCGATCCAGACGATTGGCGCGCGGCTCGCAACGAATGCTCCATTTGGCAAGCCATACTGGATCGCAAATGCGCTTTCCTGGGATCGGAATGAAATCATCCGGCTGAAGGAAACCGGCGCTTCAGGCGCAGCAGATGCTCAAGGGAACGCGCTGCCATGTCAACGAACCCGGGAAGGTGCGCTCTGCGTAAAGGCAGCGGCGCCGGGCATGGGAATCACGACGATCCACCTGACCAACAGTCCGGCAGAATCAGCAACCGCGCCGTTCAAAGGCGACGCAAGCAAACTGGAAACGCCGTTCTATAAAATCCGATTCGACCGGTCCGGCCGAATCGCCAGTTTGGTGGACAAACGGGCGAAACGCGAGCTAGTGAAATCCGGCGGCCACCTCAACGCGCTCTACTCGGCGGAAGATCAGCCGATCAATTGGGATGCGTGGGATATTGATTTATACTACCGCGATAAAATCACGCAGGAAGACCGCCTGCAATCAAGCGAACTCATCGAATGCGGTCCGCTTTTCGCCACGATCAAACAGGAATATGCGATCGGGCGAAGAAGCATGCTGACGCAGCACATTACGGTGTACGCCGATTCGCCGCGCATCGATTTTGAAACGAAGGTGGATTGGCGCGAACGGCACGTGTTGCTCAAAACCGGCTTTGCGCTCGATGTTTTGACGGACCAGGCGCGCTGTGAAATCCAGTACGGACACGTCTCGCGAAACACGCACAGCAACCTGAAAACCGATCAGGCGCAATTCGAGATTTGCGCGCACAAGTGGGTCGATCTCAGTGAAGAGGCGTACGGCGTGGCGCTGCTCAACGATTGCAAATACGGCCACGACACGCTCGACGGCATACTTTCGCTCACGCTGCTTAAATCGGCGCTCGCGCCGGATGAAACAGCGGATCAGGGCGAACAGACCTTCACCTACGCGTTGCTCCCCCACATCGGCGAATTTTCCGTCGATCCGGTTGTGCGCGAAGCCTACGCGTTGAATCAACCGCTCACCGTGCAAAAGGCTTTAAGCGGCAAGCAGGATGGCGCCGCCAGCGTGTCGTTCTGCTCGGTCGACAATCCCAACGTAGTGCTTGAAACTATTAAAAAAGCGGAAAAGAGCGACGCGGTCATCGTGCGCATTTACGAAGCGGGCCGCACTCGCGCGCAGGGGACGCTCACCTTCACACGGCCGGTCAAATCCGCGGCGATCTGCAATTTGCTTGAACGCCAGGACGCGCCAGTGAAAGTCAAAGGCGGCGCCATCGGCTTTGATCTGCGCCCCTTTGAAATCCGCACCTATAACGTGGAATTCGAATAACACTGTTGCGCGGTCATTTCAGATTGCGGCAGCCTTCATTCCATATCTTGTGCAGGCAAATGCATATCGCTGATTGGATCGAACGGATTGGCGGCGAATGACCGGTCCCACATCTTTCCTTGAAACGGTGGCGCTTTCGGATTCGTTACGTTGCCGGTGATCGGTTTGAAGATGCCGCCGCCTTTGGCCGTTGCGCCCCAGTGGCCGCGATACCGCATAATCAGGCGGCACTCAAGATTCGAAGCGTCATCGAGATTTTGCACATGTGATGCGGTGCGATATGAACTTCCCCGGCCTTGGTGCTGCAACCGCATCGGACCATCGCGATACACCCCGGGGCATGTGTGCAGTTCGTTGGCGCCTTCCTCTAAATATGCAATCGGATGCTGGCCGGCCGAATCGTCATCAGCAAAACGAAGCCGCCCTTCGACCGTCCATTCGCCGCCAGGATACGCCCCTCCCCCATCCCGATTCGCGATGAACTGCTTGCCATGATAATGATCGATCGCATAGACAATGTCCGAACGATTCAACGGATCATCGCTCTCCACCTGCAAATCGATGCACAGCCAATCGCCCTCATGGCTGCCCAGGGGCAGGAAAGTGCGGCTGATCGCCAGAAAGAAAAAGTATTTCACACTGTAGACATTTTCATCAATTCTGCGTACAATCCCGAACACGCCTTTCCCATCCGCGAAGGCTTGCTTATTCGCCTGCGCGATTTTTTTCGGCGACATCTTGTAGATCGATTTCTGCGGCTGAAGATGATATGTATGCGATAATTCAGAATGGGATGGTTCACTCAACCACTGATCGAGCGTTTCCGGATCGAGCTCGGCGCCAACCTCCTGGATCGAACCTCCGGCGACGAAATCGCTCGGATTGAGAATCGGCCCATGCCGCCCGTCGTCATGCAAAACGAAACAAGGCGCATGCCGCTGCAAAAGCGCATCGCTGACTTCCAAATCAACAGCATGCTGAATAAATGGAGCATGTGGTTTCTCAACAGTCATATTTGTTCGTTTCGGTCGCAATGCGTCAGTTTCCGTTTTTCGCGTATGGCTGCACGCCGTTAATGAAGACCATACAAACGTCAGCCCAAATGCATATATTAAAAGTCTGACAAAATTCATCTATCTATTCTCATCATCACAATCAAACTCATACTCCAATAAACGATACTTGCCATCCCCATCGATCAGATAGATCAACCATAGCCATTTAATCGAACCGTCACTGGGCTGTACTTTCAATTTCGCTGCTCGATTAAAAGATGCGTTTTTCAAATCAGCGTAGACTGCGCTTTTAACGACATATGCGCCGATTCCCCCGTTGATAGCTCTCATCTCCTTGAGATTGTAAAAATTCCATCGTGTAAAGTGGATTGTCGTCCTTGATATCTCTTCAAACTTATCTGCATCGCTGTGATTATAGGCATGAATGAATTCGTCGATGATCGCTGATGGATTTTCCTTAGCGTCCGGCTTGAACACTGCGGCATTGAGTATTTTTCGATACTCATGATGTTCTCTCCACATTTGTCTTCTCACGCAATCCGCACTAAATACAATATAATATACGAATAATCCGAAAAACAACGATGCCACGACGGCGCCGATACGAATACGTATTTTTGTTAGAGTCATATCGTCTTATTCCGTCGAACCTGAAAACCGAATATCACTTAAGCAAAAGTATAAGATCCCTGTCAAGGCATAGACCCGTTCAATAATGTGCGAAGTTGAAAATTGAAGCGCGACAGCGTTTCACACCTCGACAACAAATCTTGTATTCTGCCGGACATTATATGCTTGCAAATGCTGGCTTCAAAGCGACTCCCCCCGTCAAGATAATTCGCAAAATATTGAATTTATCAGGGATATGGCAGCGGCTGCAATAGGCACAGCGTTTGCATACCATATCGTAGGAACGAGATGCGCCTATACAAAAATACAAAAAATCGCATTGATGTTGCATGAGCAGCGCTGCTCGTCATAATAAGAATCAAACCGAAGGGAGGATTGGAACGATGAAAATCCCACGATGGAGCGCTTTGGCAGTCTTGGTCGCTTTTGCCTGTTCCGGAACGGCATGGTCCGCGCCGGACTTGCGCAACAGCGCCAAATACGAACGGCCGAATTCGGGGTATGCGGCGTATCGCTGCGAAGTCAATCTTCCCGGACCGGGAACCTGGGAATTGACAGGCGGCTTGCAGGATGATCCCCGGCAATTATACCTGCTGCCGCCGCAAGGCTTATCTAATCAGATGTTTCGGGGAAAACGTGCGCGAGCAGTGCAACGTGAAGAAATGATTCAACGTGGGCGGTCATACATATGGTCGATCACCTGGGCATGCCAGCAGCACGCGATTGATCATAACAATACAGGGCCGCAAACATTGGACGATCTCGATTCTACAAAAAATGAGTGGCTCGAACAACGGCTGGACAAATCGCCGTGGAGCGATCGTCTCCCTATCGATATCAATCCGCCTTATATTTTCCTGATCCCTAATGCTGAGTTTATCTTTGATCATGAAAATAACCGGGAATGGGTGAAAAAAGAGAACCGCAGACTGCTCGCGGTTGAACTCTGTCCGTTTGTCGATGATGGCAAACATTGGGTGCTTTACACCGACCACAGCACCGAGCGCGTGGAGATCGATTCACAGTTGGTCGAGCAATACCAGTTGAAGATTCGCCCGGTGATGAAGGAGGAGGATCTCGAGCAAGATCCCACGGCGGAAGTCGTGTATCAAATCATCGCCGTGCGAGACAAGGACCGCGCCACACCCCTCAACATCTCATTGGAAAACACTTTCCTGGATCAAAAAATGACGCTGCAATGGGACGTCGCGCAATCCACAGCTGGCGGAGAGGCGGTCTGGGAAGAATTGAACCAGGCGCGCGCGGCATGCCTGCGTCCCTATGCAGGCGCCTCGGACAATCCCGTGCTCGATCAATGGATGCACGGCGATGTGGTTCAAAACGTGAATGATCGTCGAGCTGCACGACGGCGCAGAGGCGCGGAAACCGACGTGTTCGGGATCATGGGCGGACGCGCCGCGATGCGCGAGACCCTGCAATTGCGCGCCATCGGCGGCGCGGAAGCCAGCGAAGCGGAGCGCACGATTCCGGTCGATACGCTGCAGGGCGTGCAGGTGAAATCGCATCCCTACGAAGAAATGCTGCAAGGGCAGCCGGGCGGATCGCTGGCGCTCGCCAAGCTGGCGCCCACGGATCGCTTCTTCATCTACGTGGCGAAACCGCAGACAGTCGCGCCGTTCCTCGATCACGGAGCGGATTTCCTTTCGAGCATCGGCGCCGCGATGACAAACAGCAGCATCCGCTATGATCTGAAGCAACGCTACTTGGCGCGGCTTGGGCTGAACGAGGCATGGCTGAAAACCTTCCTGTCTTCGGGCATGGTGAAGGAACTGGCGATCTATACTCCGGATTTGTTTTTCATCGAAGGAACCGACCTGACCGTGATTTCCCGGATCGAATCACCGGCGGCGGTGCAGCCCATGCTGGCGCTGATCCAGGCGCCTGGCCTGACCAATCAGGGAACCGTCACGGTCAACGTCAATGGCCGCGAGGTGCATTGGGCCATGCGCGACGACCTGTTGTTCATCTCAACGAATGAGTCCGAATTGGAGTCCGCACTGGCGTTGCAGGCGAATCAAGGCGCCGGCAGCCTCGGACAAAGCGCGGAATTCCGCTACATGCTGACCAAACTGCCCGTTCACGAACCGACGCGCGCCTTTGTCTATTTCTCCGATCCCTTCATCCGCCGTTTGGTCGGGCCGGAAATGAAGATCGCGCAACTGCGCCGGATGAAGGCCAAGGCTGACATGCAGGTGCTCACCTCCGCCGCGCTCAAAGCCAAACTGGACGGCATGCAGCCGCCGATCGGCGTGGATACTTGCGTCGAGAATGGCTACGTGAACGAGCAGCTGTTGACAGGAGAATACACGATTGATGCGAACCTGATCGTCCATTCGGAAGCATATGGCGAACTGGCGAATCTGACCACGCTGGCCGAAACACCGGCGGACCTGGTGACTGAAGCCGAAGCCAAATTGTACCAGCAATACGTGGACAGCTACACCCGGTTCTGGCGTCGATATTTCGATCCCATCGCTATGCGGCTGGACGACGCTCCCGACAATTCGCTCGAACTGGAAACCTTTATTCTGCCGCTGATCGACGACACGTTGTTCAATGGTTTACGGCAAGTGATGGCGAACAAGGAAAGCGGGACGGCGCTGCGAATCCCGCAAATCGAGCCTCAACCCGTGCTGAAACTCTCGCTCAACCTGAATGAAGAGGCATGGCAGAATATGGTGAAGGGATTTTATGAAGTCATGGATCAGTTTGCGCCCATCGACTCGCAAATCCTCGACGACCTGGGGCCGGGATTTCATCTGGCGATCCACGACAGCGATCCGGTGATTGCGCTGGGCAGCGGCGACATCATGGGCGTCTTCGGCGCGAACATCATCTCAATGAATGAAGAAATGATTTTCATTCCGGTCATAGCAACGCTGTTGACTCGCCCCTGTTCGATGTATATCGAAACGCAAAATCCCGAAGCGACGAAACGCTTTCTGCATCAGGCCGCCATCTTCAATCCAGTTGCGAACCGAGGCGGCTGGGATGAATTGGAGATGAGTCTTTATCAAGTTGAAGCTCGCGACGAATGGATTTTTACGGCGGAATTCGGCGGGATCGTCAAACTACGCTACGGGCTTCAGGTGGAGGGCGACTATCTGATCATTCGCAACATTCCATGGTCCAATGACGCGAGGATCACGGAAATCACCGCGGCTCCGCTGAACGCCGCGCGGCTGGAAGCGCTCCCGTGCGCCTGCAAAATCCAACTCCCCAGCCTGCAAGCAGCCGCCGTTGAAGGCTACCGGGCCGCGACAGTGAGCGGCATGGGCTATCTCTATCCACTGTTGCTCAGCAGACATGCCGGATTGACAGGCGCCGCTGCCAGGCATCAGGCGATGTTCGGCTATCACCCGGTCCATCCGCCGCTGGGCGATTGGAACTGGGACGGCCTGGAGCTCAGCAGCACGGCGTTTGGCTCTGTTACGCATCAAGCCTGTCCGGCCAATGACGAAGATAATCCCATCTATGGCGTCATGCGAGGCATCCAATCGATCAGCCTGAATATGCAATTCGAAGAGAGCGGCTTAAGAACCATCGCCAAGTGGAAATTGGATCAAACGGAGTGAATATCGAAATCAGGGCTTATTGCTGCTAATGCCATGAGGCGCGTCTTAAACCCAAGGCGCGCCTCAATCATTAATGCCGAAAACATCATATCCCGCGCGCAAGACGCGGCGTTCCGGGCTGACAAACGGATGCAGCGTGCTCCCCTCGGCGACCAGCGCGCCGTCCGCCTGCTCCACGCGACACTCGAACTCCAGCCGCGTGCGCGTCAGTTCCTTCGCGCGCGTGACCACGGTGATCAGATCGTCGTACATCGCCGGCGCATGATAGCGCACGCGGCATTCGCGCACGGGCAGCAGGATTCCGCGCTGCTCCAATTCCTTGTACGACACGCCGAAATCGCGAATCCACTCCGTGCGCCCCATCTCGAACCACACCAGGTAGCGCGCATAATACGCATGCCCCATGATGTCCGCGTCATGATACGTCACCCGCACCTGAATGCGATTCTCATGCGCCAGCACATCCTCCAACGTCATCGCTTGTTTCACATGCTCCTCCAATGAATCAAATGAACCGGTCGAGAACCGCGCGGCTGCGCGAGGATAGGGCGGAGACGTCGCGGATGGCGTAACGGCAGTTGTGCACGTCGTTGATGAAGATCATGCCGTTTTTCATCGGTTTGACTTCTTCCACGCGGCCCTTGACGTAGAAATCGCGCGGACCGCGATCCGTTTCGGTGCGCCAGAGGCAGTAGCCGTACTCTTCTTTGATCTCACTAACCTCGGTGATCATGGGCACGGCGTAATAGTAATCCAGGTCTTCCTTGATTAAGCGGCGCGCGTCCGCATCGAGCGCGGCCAGGTTCTCAAGGATGCCGATCTCCTTGCCTTCCTTATCCGCGATGGAAATATAATGATCGGGCCGGCTGACGGGAAATAGCCGTCGCAGCATGATATGGTCGAATCCGGCTTCGTCCTTGATTTCGAGCCGCAAAAATCCCGTCTCCTCTCGGGAGAACAGACATTGCTCGGGCGTCAGCAATCGCGCGTCGTCGCTCATCCTTCCACCGCCTGAATTTCTGAAGTCTCTTTGTGGAGGTTGACCAGACGATGATAAACTCCATCGTCCATCTCAACCAATTCCTGATGCGTGCCTTGCTCGACGAGCTTGCCTTTGTCGAGCACGATCAGCCGGCTGGCGTTGCGCAGCGTGGAAAGCCGGTGCGCGATGGCGATGGTCGTGCGTTGCTTCACCATGCGCTCGATGGCCTCCTGAATCTGCTTCTCCGTTTCAAGGTCCACGCTGGCGGTCGCCTCGTCCAGAATTAAAATCTTCGGATCGCACAGGATGGCGCGGGCGATGGAAAGCCGCTGCTTTTCGCCTGAGGAGAGATTCCCGCCGCCTTTCGAGAGTTCCGTATCGTAGCCGTCAGGCTTGCTCATGATGAAGTCGTGGGCGTTGGCGGCCTTTGACGCCTTGATGATGTCAAAGATGGTCGCGTTGGGCCGGCCGTAGGCGATGTTTTCCGCGATGGTGCCGTCGAGCAGGAACGTCTCCTGCATCACGAATCCGATCTGGTTGCGCAGGTCTTCGTATTTGATGTCGCGAATGTCCACGCCGTCGATAAAGATATGCCCGGCGTCCGTTTCGAACAACCGGCACAGCAGGTTGACGAAAGTGCTCTTGCCTGCGCCGGACTTGCCGACCAGGCCGATCATCTCCTTCGCCTCGATTTTGGAGGTGATGTCATGCAGCACAGGCTTGTCCACGTGATAGCCGAAGGTCACGTCCTTGAATTCAATCTTGCCCTGAATATCGGGCATGGACACAGCGTTCGGCGCGTCGGCGATTTCCGGCTCGGAGTCGATGATATCGAACACGCGGCTGGCCGCAGCCAGCGTATTGGGGACCATCTGCGCCAGCCGTGTCAGCATGATCACCGGACGAAAGAGCATGCCGAGGTATCCGGTGAAGGCAAAGATCGCGCCAAGGGTCATCTTGTCATGAAACACCAGCCACCCGCCGATCAGCCAGACCAACGGCATTCCGGACATAATCAGGGCATGCATCATGGGAAAAACCGTGGCGAATCGCAATTCCGCGGCATACTCGGTGTCCCGATAGGCTGTGCTATGAAAATCGAACCGGCTCTTTTCGGATCGTTCCTGATTAAAAACCTTCACCACTCGTACGCCGTTGACCACGTTTTCCACGAATGAAGAGAGGCGCGACCTTTTCTCAAAGTGCCGCTGCCAGTAGATGCGGAATTGCGGAAAGAACTTACGCACAATGATCACTATGCCGATGATCGGCAGGAACATGAACAACGTCAGAATCCACGACAGGTATAAAAGCAAAGCCAGCACGCCGATGCCTGTCAGGATACAGCTGATACCCTCGGGCACGAAATCCACCAGCAACCGGTTGAACTGCCCGGTGTCCTGATTTACCCGCGTGATCAAGCTGCCGGCCTTGTGCCGGGAATAGAACGAAAGCGAAAGTTCTTGAAGTTTATGAAACATCGCGCCGCGCACATCGCAAACAGCGCTTGTCCCGAGATACGCCGAGCGTTTCCAGGTCAGCATCTCAAACAGGCTTTCGGCGACGAAGCAGACGACCATGCCCAATACAAGGAAAGGGAGCCAATGGAAGTTCTGTACCGGCTTGATCACGTCGTCCACCAGAATCATGCTGAGATACGGCGCGACAAGGCCGATGCCGGTGCGCGTGGTCATCAGGATGAAGATCATCGTCACATCGCGCTTGTAGGGCTTGAGGAACGAGAGCACCTTGAGCATGAGCTTGCCCTTGTCCATGCAACGCGGACAAACGCTCATCTCGTCGGTCAAGGGCCGGCCGCAGCGCGGGCAGACGTTGGGCGCGTCAATCGACTCCGGCTTCCACTCCTTTTCCTTGAGCCACGTGTTGATCATGCGGACAGCTTCGGAAAAATCCTTCTGCCGGACGTTGGATATACGCATCAAGCGCTCGCGAAAGTTGCCCTTCTTGACCTCGATTACCGCGCTGCTGATGCCTGGTTTGACGGAAAGCTCCTCAATCTGTTCGAACGTGTATTCGGCTGAGACTTCCACCCCTGCGCCGTTTTCGGAAAGGACGCCGAGCTGCGAGTCGTTCATCAGCAGCCAGGCATTGCCGAATTGACCATTCAGCAGCATATCGCCCGGAACGGCCAGGCGCCATTTCGAGTCCTCGCCGAAACGCTGGCGCGCCACAGCCGCCGCCGCTTCGGGCAATTCAGCTTTCAGATGAAAATGTTTCTCACTCATAAATCAAAAAAATCAACATTCACTTGTTCGCATTGCAAAACGATAGGATCGACATTCACTAGACTTGCAGCAGCTGTTATGGTTTGCAGCGGCGGCCAAGGCTGGATTGATCGGACATCGAAATCGCGTTTTTTATCGTCGCATGATTCCAAGCGTTCGATAAGCGTCGTTATGATTTGGGCGCTTGCGGCAGAAAAGCTCAAGGATAAAGTGGGAGCAATGTGACGCATGAATGATTGACTGCCCAATCTTTACCGCGATTAAAAAAGGGATTATCTTCTTTACAGTCAGCACGATCCGCGCCTGAGTATGGTAATTTCATCACACAGCGAGATTGAAAAAAAATGCATTACGAGTTTCCTTGTTTGCACAGCGGTATAACGTTCCTGAACCATGCGGCGGTGTCGCCGATACCCGATAGCGCACGTCGTGCGATCCGCGAGGCGGCCGATTTGCTGGCGGAATCCGGGCCTGTGGAGCATGCGAAATGGTTCGCGCGATTGAAGCAGGCGCGCGAACGGGCCGCGGCGCTCTTGCACTGCGCGCCGGGCGAGGTCGCCTTCATGCGCAACACGACCGGCGGGCTGCTCACCGTGGCGGAAGGAATCGAATGGAAGCCGGGAGACAACGTGCTGCTCCCGGCGGGCGATTTTCCATCGAACCGCTATCCCTGGCTGGGATTGCAACGACGCGGCGTCGAAATTCGATACGTGCAACCGGCCCCGGGCCAAATCGGCCTGACGGCGGATGATTTCGTGCCTCTGATCGACTCGCGCACGCGCGTGGTTTCCGTCAGCTGGGTGCATTACGCCACGGGCTTCCGCATCGCCCTGGAGCCGCTGGGCGAGCTCTGCGCCCAACGCGGCGCGCTGTTCGTAGTGGACGCCATCCAGGGGCTGGGAGCGATACCGCTGAACGTCAAAGCGGCGAAAATCGACTATCTCTCGGCCGATGGGCATAAATGGCTGCTGGGGCCGGAAGGCGCAGGAGTGTTCTACGCCTCGGACGATGCGAAAGACCGGCTGGACTACGGCCTCAAAGGCTGGCTGGGCGTGCCGGACCCGCTGGCGTTCCATCTTGAGCAGGAGCCAACGCCCGAAGCCCGGCGATTTGAGGAAGGCGCGCTGAATATGCTGGGGATCTTCGGATTGAGTGAATCGATGCGCGTGCTGCTGGAAACCGGCATCGAGAGCGTCTGGCGCGCAATATGCAATTTCAATGACGAACTGGTTGACGGTCTACGCGCAAAGGGGTATACCATCGATTCTCCCCTGCTCGAAACAGTACGATCCGGGATTTTGAGCGTTTCGCGGCAGGGCGTAAACGCCGATGAAACCGTGCGGCGTTTGCAGGATGGCGGCATTTTCATCAGCTCGCGCGATGGCCGTTTGCGGATCTCGCCGCATTTCTATAACACGCGGCAGGACATCCGCCGGCTGCTGGATGCGCTGCCATAACGTGGACAGCGGGATCGTCCGCCGAAAATTAGAAGCGCGGGTCATGCGCACGCAAGGCCCGTGGAAACGGTTGCTTTTGCGCCGGGCAAGCCAGATCAAACCGGAGTTCAGTGAAACACAATGAACGAACAAGAAAAATTAATCATCGATATGATCAAACGCCGTCAGCATGACAAGGCGGAGACGGTATGGCTGAACTATTGCGAAAAACCCGGCCGCAACATGCAGTTCTACATGCAGTTGGTCAAGTTGCTGGCCAAATCGAAAAACAACCGGCGGCTGAACGAGTTCGGCGGACTTGTGGTCTCGAACATGATCAAAGAGGGAGATTACCGCTCCGCGATCCGCGTCGGCCGGCTTTTCATCAAAGGATTGAACGCTGAGTGCGCATTCCTGCCGCAGATCGTGGAATGCGTGCGCAAGCTGAACGAAAAACGCCCTCGCCTGGATGAATACATCCAGCTATCTAAACTGGAAGAAGACAACGACACCAACGCGGCGCTGAACAGACTGGACGTGCTGCTCTACAACGATGAAGGAGAAGTTTTCGCGCACGACGTCAGCGGCATCGGCGTGATCACGGTTAACGACACGCAAGAACGCAAAGTCTTAATCGAATTCGAAAACGGCGAGACTAAGGAATTCAACTATGACGGCGTGCGGCAGTTTCTCTACAAGTATCCGGCGGGGCATTTTCATGCGCTGCGCATGAAGAATAAAGACAAGCTGAAAAAGATCGCGCTGAGCCGCCCATTGGATTTCATGCGGATCGTCTTGCGCAGCCACGACAAGGAAATCCGGTTGGACGAACTGAAGGAACTGCTGACGCACCGCTTCCTTAAAGCTTCGGAATGGCAGAAGTGGTGGCGGGACAGCCGCGACGCGCTGATGCTGGATCCGTACATTGAATTTACCGGCGGCGCGCGCGGGGCGTTCAAACTGCGCGAAACGCCGCGCGAGTTGGACGAAGAACTGGCGCAACGCTTTCGCAAAACCAGCGACTCAAACTCGCGGCTCTCGATCATCAAGGAAGCGCACAAGCAATTCAACGGCGATGAGAAACTCAACCGCCTGATCGCGCTGTGCGAAGAAGTGCTGCGCGAGGATTTCCAGATCGCGCAGGGCGACGGAGATGAACGGGCCGTCCAGCGCATCGAACTGGCTTTCCTGTGGGAGGATCTGCACGCCGGAACTGGAGAGCCGATCCCCGGCTTCGATCCCTTCATGGAATTAAGCGATCCGGGCAAGGCCAGCAAACGGGCGATGACCATGTCTTCCTACGACCATCAGACGCGCGTGCTGGAGCGTTTCGCGGCCTATCACCAGGAAGAGCAAGCCTGGACGCGCTACTTCGCCAAGATCCTGTCCAATGCTTCGCCACGCCTGGCGACCTGGATCATCAAGCAATTGGACGATGCGGGCGAGAAAGACCTGTTGCACAACACCGTCGAACGCATCGTGAGCAATCCGGCGGAAAATCCCGAGATGTGCATCTGGGCGATGAAACAGGCGTACGACGGAAAATGGGATTCCTTTTACCAGCTGGAGTTCCCGCATATCCGCATCATGGACCTGATGGAAGTCATGCGCGACCTCTACAACCTGGCGGACCAGACGCCGGAGCTTTCTTCTCGGCTACGCGGCACGATCGCCAAAGTCCGCAACTTCCTCTGGGACGGACATTGCAAATTCATGATGGACGCCATCGACGGAATCCCGGTGGACGACGCGCGCAAGCTGCGCAATATGATCCGCAATCACCCGGCGCTGAACGAGCACTTCGTGTCCGAGGCGATGGCAGCCTTCCGCAAGGTCCGCGACGATCTGATCGAAGTGCAGCAGCAATCGGAAGAGGAGCTGATCGTATACGTGACAGCGCATACCCTGGCGAATCGCCAAACCGAGTTGCGTCGCATTACGACGGAAGACATTCCCCGCACCAGCGAGGCCATCGGGCGCGCGCGCGAACTGGGCGACTTGCGGGAAAACGCCGAGTATCACGCCGCGCGCGACGACATGCGCGTCTTGATGGCGCGCAAGGATGAACTCACCGCGCTGATCCAGCGCGCGCGGATTATCGAGATTGATAAAATCGGCACGAACGAGGTGAATATCGGCACGCGATTCATCGCGCGCAACCTGACGCTGGATGAAGAGCAACAATACACCATCCTGGGTCTGTGGGACGCCGATCCCGAACGCGGCATCCTGAACTATCGCTCTCCGCTGGCCGAGCAATTCCTGGGCAAAAAACCCGATGTGGAGTTCGAGATCGAAATGCCCACTGGCGGCGAGGCCCGGTATATCATCCGTAACATCGAACGCGCCGAGTTGCCCGTCGAGGCGTCCAGCTGATTATCAACCGGATCGGTATTCAGCAAGCATAGACCGTGTCAAGGCCGCATAACTTCATACGAACGGCTGCGTGGCAAATCCATATCATCCACATTTTTTTTATTTGCTTTCCGGCTTTTCAGGCTTCATGTTATGCGGCTCTTCCAGCCGACGACCGTAAAAATTTTATGGCCGAAGCCTTGCCGTGGCGCTGTTCGAGTAAGGATTTGACACTCGCGCGACAAAGCGATAGACTGGAAAGACTCAAGTAAAAACATTAGCCCGCAAGACAGGCGGGCGCAAAAGGAGCAAGGATCATGGCGACTCATGCAAAACCAGAGAAAGTGGAAAAGAAACCTCACCCCTTGGCCGGTCAGGAACTGCAGGGCAGCGATATTGTCATGCAAGTGTTGGCCGACGAGGGCGTTGACACCATTTTCGGATACAGCGGAGGCGCGATCCTGCCGACTTACGACGGCGTCTTTCGGTACAACGAATCGCATCCGGACAAGAAAATTCGTCTGGTCGTGCCGGCCAACGAGCAAGGCGCCGGATTCATGGCGGCGGGCTACGCGCGCTCGACCGGAAAAGTCGGCGTATTGATCGTGACCAGCGGCCCCGGGGCGACGAACTGCGTCACTCCGATCCGTGACAGCGCGGCGGACAGCGTGCCGGTCGTAATGATCAGCGGCCAAGTGGCGCGCGCGTCCATCGGCACGGATGCGTTTCAGGAAGCGCCGGTGTTCAACATCATGTCCTCAGCCGCCAAGCACACCTTCCTGGTCACGGATGAAAACGAACTGGAAGAGACGATCCGCAGCGCCTTTCACATTGCCCGCAGCGGGCGTCCAGGGCCTGTGGTGATCGATATCCCCAAGGACGTGCAAAACAGCCATGTGAAGTTCAAAGGCGAAGGCCTGCTGCATTTCCGCGGTTATAACGACCGGATGCGGCAATTGCATGAGATGCAAATCACGGATAAAATCGCGAGCCGTTTTTTCCGCTTGCTGGAAAACTCCTCGCGCCCCTTGGTCTATGCCGGCGGCGGAGTGATCTGCAGCGGCGCGGCGGAAACCTTGCGCACATTCATTGAACGCTATCAACTGCCCTGCGTCACCACCTTGATGGGCATCGGCTCCATCGACACGCAGCACGACTTGTCGATGCGGATGCTTGGCATGCACGGAACCGCGTTCGCAAATTACGCCGTTCAGGACTGCGATTTCTTCATCTCGATCGGCGCGCGCTTCGACGACCGCGTGACCAGCGACATCAAGGCCTTCCTCGCCAACGCGAAGATCGCGCATATCGACATTGACGCCTCGGAGCATGGCAAGGTCAAAATCGCCGATTGGGGTTTCCACGGCGACGTGCGGAAAACGCTGGAAGAGCTGATGGAGCACGGCAAGGATTTCAACAAGGACTTTAGCCCCTGGGTGCGGCATTGTCAGGAACTGAGGAAAAATTATCCGATGGATTTCAACCGCGAAACAGCCGATCTGATGCCGGAATACGTGCTGGAGGAGCTGAACAAACTGATCCAGGGAGAAGCGATTGTAGCGACGGGCGTGGGGCAACATCAGATGTGGGCCGCGCAATACATCGACGTGAAAGAGCCGCGTGCCTTCCTCACTTCCGGCAGCATGGGCACAATGGGCTTTGGCCTGCCCGCATCAATCGGCGCACAGACGGCCAATCCGGACCGCATGGTGATCGACATCGACGGCGACGGCAGCATGCGCATGAACATCGGCGAACTCGAAACCGCCGTAACCTATAATATTCCGGTTAAAGTGTTGATGCTTAACAACAATGCCGACGGCATGGTGCTGCAATGGCAGGATCTCTTCTACGAAAAGCGCTATAGCGGCACGGAAAAAAACTGGCACACGAAGGATTTCGTCAAGCACGCTCAAGCCGACGGCTTCAAGTTCGCCCGGCGTGTGGAAAAGAAAGAAGACCTGCACGCCGCCCTGGAAGCGTTCATCGCCTTCAAAGACGGCCCGGCATTCCTCGAAGTGGCCGTGGCGCACTCGCACGTGTATCCCATGATCGCGCCCGGCAAGTCATACGCGCAAATGCTGACCGGACCGTTCATCAAAGCGCGCGAGGAAGTCGGCGACATCGACGTGAGCAACACCAACGCATTCTAGGACGCCTTGTCTCCTGAAGAAGAAAATAATCCCGGGCGCCTGAAACGCTTGACAGCGCGCAAGGAGCCCGGGGATCGCTTTGCTGAATTAATATACACTGCTTGTTATCATGATCGTAATCGTACACCTCACAAGATCAACAAGTACGTATACGAACGCCACTGCTTCGCAGAACAGGATTTCGATTCATACTTATTTCGGTTATTACCCGGACATAATACTAAGAAATACAGAAAATCGATCTCCTGCGTTGTTGCCAAGTTTGATGTAATCGCAGGAAATCCAGATGATCGTCGTTGAAAAAGAAAATTCGGCCGGGAGTTGAACTCCCGGCCGAGATCCCTTACGCTGGATTACGTCTTTTCGTAGCCTGCATTCGGGTGATTTTTTTGACTGCCCACCCCTTGCCGTTTAGCCCTTATGGGTCTCTTCAACACTGCTTGGGTTCTGGAACAGCCGGATGCCAATCAACGGCGTTGCGCATTAGAGTGCGCGGACGTTGGTGGCTTCCGGACCTTTACGCCCCTGGCCAGCCTCAAATTCCACTTTCTGGCCTTCAGCTAACGTCCGAAAGCCATCCATGTTGATGTTGGTGTGGTGGATGAATAAATCAGCGCCACCACTGTCGGGTTCAATAAAACCATAGCCTTTCTTTTCATTGAACCATTTGACAGTCCCAGTTTCCAACGGTACTCCTCCTCGACCCATTGAATGGGCCATGTTTTTCTTGGATTGCCCGATAAGATAGAATGACAATCGTATATAATATTAGCATAACAGCATAATCACGTGTCAATCACTCATTTTAAGAATTTTATCGGTGTCAACAAGTATTGTTCTATCAAACCATCCGCGTTCCGCCAGATCATCCGCCATCTAATCGGGCGTTTACGTGAATCCAATTTCGGGTTTTCGAAGCGCATTTTTTTTCACCATGCGTCGTTTTGCTTTGCGCGTCCGACCTGTTTTCAGGCATGACTAACGCATGATTGATCGCCGTTTTAATATCGCATTCGTGGTTCAACGCTATGGCTCGGAGGTGCTGGGGGGCGCGGAAACGCTGTGCCGCATGTACGCCGAAGCGTTAAGCCCGCATTGCCACGTGGAAACGCTGACAACCTGCGCGCGAGATTATGAGACATGGAACAATCATTATCCCGCCGGCGTGAGCGAGGAACGCGGTGTACGTATACGTCGCTTTCCCGTGGATCATCCGCGCGAAACCGGACGTTTCAACCGAGTCGACCGCTCGATCACGCGAAATGCACATTGGCTCGTGGACGAGCATCAGTGGATGCGGCTTCAGGGTCCGGTCTGCACGCGGTTGACACGCTTCATCGAAGAGCGCCGGAATCATTATGATGCTTTTGTATTTTTTGGATATTTATACGCTACGACCTTCTACAACTTAGCGGCGGTGCAAGATCGAGCGTGGCTCTTCCCATTCACTCATGACGAACCGCCGGTGTATCTGCGTATCTTCGAGCAAGTGTTTCGCAATCCCCGCTGTCTTTTCTTTCTGACGCCGGAGGAGCGCGATTTCACGCAGCGGCGTTTCGGACCATGGCTGCCTGACGGCGAGGTGCTGGGCGTTGGGCTTGCCGCGCAAACGCCCGTTCTGCATGAAGCCGTGGAGCGCTTCCGCCATCGGCACGGCTTGAATCGTCCGTATATTCTCTACGCCGGACGACTGGATCCTTCAAAAAACGCGGATCAATTGCTGCGCGACTACCTCGCGCTGAAGGAACACTGGCCGGAAGGGCCGGATTTGGTGTTGATCGGCCGCGGAGAACTAGCGCTTCCTGTCCGCCCTGATATCAAAGCGCTGGGTTATATCGATGAGCAAGACAAACGTGCCGCGATGACAGACGCATTATGCCTGGCGCTTCCCTCAATACAGGAAAGTCTTTCCATCGTGCTGCTGGAAAGCTGGCTGGCTGGACGACCGGCGCTGGTTCATCGTGATTGCGCCGCGGCGCTGGGGCAAACGCGTAGAGCGCAAGGCGGATTATGCTATCGCGGCGCGGGGGAATTCAGAGCGGCTGTACGGCAATTGACTGAAAATCCAGCGGAAGCGATACAACTCGGTAAGCAAGGCCAGAGATATGTGCTACATTATTATCATTGGCCCGAAATTTTACAAAAACTTTTTCATAACCTATTTCGAGATACTGTAGTCTGATATTCTAAGTGCATGACATCGTTTCATGCGGCTAGGAAGCATCCCCGATGATTTACAAAGGATGTTTGAAATATTGGCGAATTGGCATTTTTTTACCCTTGATTTATATCGTTATTTGCCTGTTCGTCGAAAGGATGTATTTTCAGTCTCGACCAGCCCCCGGATTTAGCCGGCTCGCTCCCGAAACCTTCGTTCTTGTATCGCGGATCGCCTTCAGTATTGGCATCCTGTGCATCCCCGTGCTGTATTTGTTGAAACGCTTTTGGTGGGCCTCGGAAGGCGCTTTACGGCGCATGAATTCTCCAGAAAAAATGCTGCATCAACTCATCTTGCGCTATCTTTATCTCCTGTGCGTATGTGACTTGATCGGCTTTACAGGCATGGTTTTGTATTTGGTCCAAGGACAAATGGAAGTGGCATTACGCTTATGCTGTGTTTCGATGCTGGCATATGCCGTTGTGTATCCACCTCGTCTTAAAATCGATTCAATCTATTTTGACCTTGATCAAGATCGGAAATCATGATAATATTATTCGTTGTCGAAATATAACAATAAATGGTTATTGGAAAGCGAACTGTTGATTAGTTTCAAGGCTTCAATAAACCAGAAAAAATCAAAAAAGTGGTAAAAAAAGGGCGTCAATGGGGAAAAATGTATGTTGTGGTACAATTAACCATTGACAGTTTCTTTTTGACATCTTCTAAAATAACAAAATTGGTGGGGGGGGCGGTAGAAAAGAGTGTCCGTATCAAAAACGGGGTCGCTTCAACATCATAACATCTTATTAGCAAGTTCATTTCAATCGATGCAAAGGGAAAAAGTATGGACAATCTGCTGGGCAAAAGGATACAGGAACTGCGCAAGCGGATGGCGATGACGCAAGATCAGTTTGGCACGAAATATGGCGTTTCGGGGCCGGCGATCTTCAAGTTCGAAAAAAACTATGTCAAGCCATCGCTGGAATTATGGATGCGCATGTCGGAAGATTGCGGGATGAGCGAACGTCAAGCCGTTCTGCTCTGGGTGAAGGCGAAATTGCCTGAGCGTTATCATGAGTATATCGATCTGCAAGGCGCAGATGAACTGGCCGTTGGAGAGACCTCTTCTAAATATGCCGTTCTCGAAGGTGTTCCCGAATATACACAGGTGACGGATCGCGAGCTTTTGCGGAAAATGCTGAAGAGCGACGATAGTCTGCCGCTGGGCATCCGCGAGTTGGTGGCGGACGATGAGTTTTGGGTAGTGTTCAAGCCGACTGGCGCCGAAATCTACGGCGTCGTCCAGAAATTCGGCATGTTCCATAATGGCTCCAAAGCTTTATTTTCCGAAGCGTTGCGCTTGATGCGCAATTTCCTGGCCAACGAGGCGATGTAAGCCAATTGTCAATGGGGATGCTTGAAACACCCTCTTTTTGAAACAACAACAAATCCGGCGCGGCATGCTGCATGCCGCGCCGTTTGATTTTTAAATGCCGTGTCTTATTCCACAGGCGCGCGAACTGCAATGTGCAGACGGACGAGAGTTCTGAGCAACTCTTCAAGCTCTTCGAGTGGAACTGAATTGGGACCGTCGCTGAGAGCCTTGGACGGATCATCATGGGTTTCGATAAAAATGGCGTCAATTCCGGCGGCGACGGCGGCGCGTGAGAGCGGCGCGATGAATTCGCGCTGGCCGCCGCTGCTCGTTCCCTGGCCGCCAGGGAGTTGCACGGAGTGCGTGGCGTCGTAAATCACAGGATAGCCCGTTTCACGCATGATGACAAGGGAGCGCATGTCGCTCACCAGATTATTGTAACCAAAGGACGCTCCACGTTCAGTGAGCAGGATGTTGCGGTTGCCCGTTGATTCAATTTTAGCCAGCGCCTGCTTCATATCCCACGGCGCGAGAAATTGGCCTTTCTTCACATTGACCGGAAGACCGGTCTCGCCGGCGGATATGAGCAGGTCAGTCTGACGGCAGAGGAACGCGGGGATTTGCATTGCATCAACGGCATCAGCGGCGCGTGAAACCTGATCCACAGCATGGATATCCGTCAACACAGGGCAGCCCACACGCCCTCTCACCGCAGCAAGCAGTTCAAGACCGGCGTCCATTCCAGGACCGCGATAGGATTGGATGGAAGAGCGGTTGGCTTTGTCGAATGAGGCCTTGAAGATAAACGGCATCTTCACCCGTCCGGCGATCTGCGCGACGGCTTCGGCCATTTTCATAACATGTTCAGGCGATTCGATCACACAGGGACCGGCGATCAAGGCCAGCGGAGCTTCGCCGCCAATTGTGACGCCGCCAATCAGAACCGGGCGAGTTTTCGAGATCAAAGTGGAGTCCTTCTCTTTTGCGGATCGCAAAGACAACAATGCTTACTGCTTACCGAAACCGAGTCCGTATTTGACGATGCACCACACAGCGCGAAAGCCGTCCCGCATGCCGATTTTCTTGCCTTCATCATAGGTGCGCCCGGCGTAGGAAATGCCGACCTCATAAAAACGCAGGTGGCGCCGCGCGAGCTTAGCCGTGATTTCAGGCTCAAAGCCGAAACGGTCCTCTTCGATTTCCAATCCCTCGATCGACGATCGGCGGAACATCTTGTAGCATGTCTCCATGTCAGTCAGGTTGATGTTGGTGAACATGTTGGACAGCAAGGTCAACATCTTATTGCCCATCATGTGCCAGAAATACAGCACGCGATGCGGCCGACCGCCCAGAAAGCGCGAACCGTACACCACATCGGCATGGTTTTTCAGCAATGGCTCAAGAAGAAGCCGGTATTCCTGCGGATCGTATTCAAGGTCGGCGTCCTGAATGACAACGAAATCGCCGGTGGCATGCTTGAAGCCCGTGCGCAAGGCGGCGCCTTTGCCCATGTTCTTTTCATGCAGAATTATCTTATCGACCTGCGGCTCCAATTGATGGTAGAGTTCGCGTGTGCCGTCGGTCGAACAATCGTCCACCAGGATGATTTCCATTTCGAGTTCCACGGCGCGGACGGCGCGGATCAATTCCGGCAAAGTTTCGACTTCGTTATATACTGGGATAACGACGCTCAGTAATTTGGGCATGATAAAGTATCCGCATTCGCCAACTAATGATGCTTGACCGATCTTGGCGCATTTTAGTGAGGGAAATTCGTTGATCAAGCAAAAAGCGCCCAAAACGCGCTCAGGCCCATATAAGCCTATCGCGCAACGGTAAAACGCAGGATAAATTGCTTGATCTTCGATGTTTCGGAAACTATTGCTTCAGTTCGAAGAAAATAAAGCAACGCAATCCGATCAAGAAACGCCGAATCCTCCAGCAGGACTCTGGCGGATCAATGTTAAGGGCGCGAGGCCGACAGGCATGCCAGAGCAACAAGTTGCGGAGAATCCAAACAAGCCGACCCGCTCACAGCGAGCGTGGTTTCTCATCTCGGTGGATGCGTTTTTCATTGCGGCGGCTCTGCTGCTTGCTTATGTGCTTGGCTTCGATCAAGGAAGCGACGAACAAAAAATCTATCTTCCGCAATACCTGTGGATCGCCGGACCGGCCGTGGTCATCCGTCTGCTGGTCTTCTGGTTCTCCGGACATTATCGCAGCATCACTATTTTTTCCTCCATCCATGAAATCATCAGCATGGGCTACGCCATCCTGATCGGCACGATCATCTTCTTTTTATTGAATCCGATCTATGGGCATTGGCATCCGCCGGCTGATCTGCTTGGGCAACTAGGCCGTCTGGTCGAGGCCGACGGCACAATGCTGCGCATTCCATGGAGAATCCTATGCCTGGAGGGCATTCTTTCATTTCTGTTGGTTGGATTTGCACGAATCTGGCCGCGCGTATTTATCATCTATTTTTCCACCAAGCATGAGGATGAGCATCGCGTGGTGATCATCGGAGCGAACAAGGCGGGGGTGAACGCCGCAAGAATGCTCAATGAAGATCCGACATCGGCTTATCGGCCAGTGGCTTTCATCGATGATAATGTTTCGTTGCACGGCAAAATGGTTTCGGGCATACCCGTGGCGGGCAGTTTGGAGCGCTTGCAGGAAACCGTGGAGTTGCGCAAAGCCGATGAGATTCTGATCGCTCTGCCGGATGCCGCCCCGAAGGACATTCAGAAAATCATCAATGAATGTGAAAAGGCGCACGTCTCCTTCCGGCGCATTCCCAGCGTGGATGAGGTGATGAGCGGTCGAGTGACCGTGGATCAGTTGCGGCCCGTGGAGATTGAGGACTTGCTGGGACGGCCGCAGGTCGATCTGGTTCTCAGCCCGGATCGCAACTATCTGAGCGGCGAGTGCGTGCTGATCACTGGCGCGGGCGGCTCGATCGGATCGGAGCTCGTGCGGCAATGCCTGAAGCACGATCCGGAGCAGCTCGTGCTGATGGGGCGCGGCGAGAACAGCATCTATGAGATCGCTACGGAGTTGGGTTACGATTACAAATCGACACAGCTGCGCCTGGTGATCGGCGACGTGCGCAATGAAGAGAAACTGCGCTGGGTGTTCGAGAAATATCGTCCGGGCATCGTCTTCCATGCGGCGGCGCATAAGCATGTGCCGCTGATGGAATTGCATCCGGACGAGGCGATTGAAAACAACGTGTTCGGCACGTTGCGCTGCGCCCAACTGGCCGACGAATTCAAGGTGAAAAAATTCATCCTGATTTCCACCGACAAGGCGGTGCGTCCGACCAACGTGATGGGAGCGAGCAAACGCTTGGCCGAAATGGCCGTGCAGACGGTCTCGCAACATTCAAACGTGGCGTTTCACGTTGTGCGTTTTGGCAATGTGCTGGGGAGCCGGGGATCGGTGATCCCTCTGATGCAGCGGCAGGTGCGGAATGGCGGACCGGTGACCGTGACGCATCCGGAAGTGACGCGCTATTTCATGACCATCCCCGAAGCGTGCAGCCTGGTGATTCAAGCCGGATCTTTCAACGACAAGAACCAACTGTTCCTGCTGGATATGGGCCAACCGGTGAAGATCATCGACCTGGCGCGCAACATCATCACGCTGTCCGGTTATGAGCCAGAGGAAGACATCGAAATTGTTTACACTGGCTTGCGGCCGGGCGAAAAACTCAAGGAAGAACTGCTTACTCAGGGCGAAGGAATACACAAGACCGAACTGGGCAAACTATTCGTGGCCGAACGCGAGCCGATTGATCCCGAGCAATTCACACAAACCCTGGAGCGCTTGCGCAAAGCGGCGCGTGAGAAAAACACCGATGAAATCCGCGCCATCCTGCACGACGCCGTCCCGGATTATTCTCCCGCGCCATGATGACGCCAATTTTTCCGGCGCCAATTCCAAAAGGCGGAAGTTCAGAGCGAGAGCAAGGATAACATCCTCAATTGTCCCGAAGGGACTCGGGACTATGATGCCATCCGGTGAATTGTTTTTTTTGCGCCAACGGTAGCTCTGCAAAGATGCGCCCCTGTATAAGCGCATCGCGCTTTTGCGCTTGTGTATTTGTCGCTTGCGTTTGGACATGCACGGGGCGTAAAAGGACTTTGAGCGCCTGCAAAACTGCTCCGCACGGCTGTAAGAGTACTCTGCACACCTGTAAAAGCGTTCCAACGGCCGGTAAGAGTGCTTCGACAGCCCGCGAAAGCGGTCAGGCGAAGTAAAACATTGTGAGATAATGACGAAGGATTGGATACATCCGATATGTCCGTGAATATGGACAAGCCGCACCTTTGGAAGGCCGATGTAGCACGATCGGTTGACTTCTACAATGACTGGTTCATGCGGTTTGCCCCGAAGGCCTACAGGGAGACGCGGAAGGAAACGACAAGGCAGGTTGAAGAGGCACTGAACCTGACAAACAACCTGATGAACATATCGCCAAGCACGCTTACGGAGCACCCGGAGATACTGCCCATTCTTCGCATGACAACGGCTCCGCCCATTGCCCGCGACAGGCTGATTGGATTGGCGGCCATTGCGCCGAATCTTGTTCGCAATATGGAGTTGAAGCAGCGAATCTCGCCCAACATGGGAGAAGCGGTGGTCCTTGAAGAATTGGAAAAGGTCGGATCGCTGATCCGGAAATTGGCGGACATGGATATTTTCCCATGGCTGGATAATAAGCATCAGCCGGAGGAAGCCGAAATCCATCGCGCCGCGACTGTTGTGGCTGATCGTCTCTGTGGAGCCGTGGCTGATCCGATTGTAAGAAATGCTCAGGAACAGCGGCAGTTGGCTTCCATTCGAAAATGGCTTGAGCAACGGGATTATAGCCATGTCAAGCCGATCTCGATTAAAGAGTTCAGAGAGATGAAGGCA
This sequence comes from Candidatus Sumerlaeota bacterium, assembly GCA_016928995.1. Lineage (GTDB taxonomy): Bacteria > Sumerlaeota > Sumerlaeia > JAFGJS01 > JAFGJS01 > JAFGJS01. Next base: position 59,185 of record JAFGJS010000026.1, read on the forward strand.
GGAACTTTTGCTTATCATCTGAATGTGCCAGTTTCACTGGAAGGCGGACAAACCAAAATCAATATTCCAATAGATGTAGCGGTTATGCCACGCAAAAAAGCCAAGAACGGGCTGCCAATTCTCGTTGAGTGCAAGTCGGCGGGCGATTTCACAAACACTAACAAGCGGCGGAAAGAAGAGGCCGTAAAGATTGCCCAATTGCGAGCCAACTATGGTAAGGATGTTTGCTTCATCTTGTTTCTATGCGGCTATTTCGATAGCGGTTATCTCGGCTATGAGGCTGCCGAGGGATTGGATTGGGCTTGGGAGCATCGAATCGACGATTTGGCGAAGTTCGGACTATGATTATGTCGAATATCGAATCAAGAGAGCAAGAACGGCTCGATATACAAGCGCGTTTGGATGGCACAAAGTCCCAAGCCGAACGCAACCGCTTGGGCCAGTTCGCCACGCCAACAGCGCTTGCTCGCGACATACTCGCATATGCAAAGAAGCGGATTCGCAAAGAGACGCCTATCCGGTTCCTCGACCCGGCGTTAGGATCGGGATCTTTCTACTCAGCGTTCCTTAAGGTTTTCGGTGAGGATGCCGCATCCAGCGCCACAGGCTTTGAAATCGATAATCTTTATGGGGACGCCGCGTGTTCACTATGGCGGGACCTTGGTCTTGACGTTATCCAAAGTGACTTCACGAAAGCCGAAATTCCGGACAGTGAAGACGAAAAGGCAACGCTTGTCATCTGTAATCCTCCATATGTCCGGCACCACCATATTCTCGCCGAAGAAAAGCAAAGGCTGAATGGAAGCGTCTCGATACGTCATGGCGTTTCGCTTTCCGGCCTCAGTGGCCTATACTGCTATTTCCTGTGCCTTTCAAAAGATTGGATGGCTAAGGGGGGGCTGGCAGCATGGTTGATTCCGAGCGAATTCATGGATGTAAATTACGGCAGGGCCATCAAGGACTTTCTTCTGAATAATGTCTCGTTGATTCATATTCACCGCTTCTTGCCAAGTGACGTTCAATTCGGCGATGCTTTGGTTTCTTCCGCCATTGTATGGTTTAAAAACGATAAGCCGTCAGAAAGGCAAAAGGTTAAATTTTCCCTCGGCGGCAGTCTCTCAAAATCTGCAATCGAGATGAACTTCACTCTTGAGGATCTTCGGCGAGAAAGAAAATGGACGAGTCTTCCAAGCGCCGGCAATCGGAAGGGAAACGGCAATAAAAAATCCTTGCCTGTACTTGGCAATTTCTTCGATGTAAAACGGGGCATCGCTACCGGGGCAAACGAGTTTTTTGTACTATCGCCTTCGGAGGTTCAACGCCGTGCTATTCCATCTGAATTCTTGAACCCGATCCTTCCTAGCCCTCGCTATCTCAAGGCTGATGTGATTGAAAGCGACAAGAACGGCATTCCCCTCGTTGACAAGGCTGGATACCTCTTTTCAAGCGACATGCCCGAAGACCGTATCAAGAGTGAATTTCCAGTGGTATGGAATTATCTTGAAGTTGGCCGAAAGCAAGGTGTCGCTGAGCGGTATATTTGTCGCAATCGCTGCCCCTGGTATGCGCAGGAAAGACGGGAAATCGCTCCGATTCTCTGCACATATATGGGGAGGACAAACGGGAATGGCGATTCGCGGCCTTTTCGTTTTATCCTCAACCGTTCACGGGCAATCGCGGCCAATGTCTATCTGATGCTTTACCCCAAGCCGTGGATGAAAAGGGAACTTCAAGAAACCCCGGAGATGGTCGAGGATATCTGGAAGATTCTTCAATCCATTCCTGTTGAGTGCCTTATAGGAGAAGGCCGCGTTTATGGGGGGGGCCTTCACAAGATGGAACCGAAGGAACTACTCAATGCCCCCGCGGAAAACCTAGCGTCTCTTTTCCCTCATAGGATGATATTCAGCGGGACACAAATGACTCTTTTCTGAAAATCTCCTCATCGGGGATGCGCTGGTTTTCATCGAGCGGCATGGCCGAGGTCAACAGAATGCCGCCCATGCCAGAGCTCTAGATCACGCCCTTGGCGTGCAGGTTCGTTCAGGGGCTGCGGATCGAAGCCACAGCCCCGCACTCGCCTTCCTCATTCGTGAAGCGCGCCCCTGCGGCGCAGTATCACACCACGTAAGTCGAGGCGCTGGTATCGCCGCCGCGGCCGGTCCAGTTGGTGTGGAAGAATTCGCCGCGCGGCTTGTCCACGCGCTCGTAGGTGTGCGCGCCGAAGTAATCGCGCTGCGCCTGAAGCAGGTTCGCCGGAAGACGCTCGCTGCGGAAGCCGTCAAAAAAGGATAGCGCCGAGGAAAGCGTCGGAACCGGCACGCCCATGTTGACCGCCGCCGTGATGACGCGCCGCCAGGCGCCCTGCGCATTCTCCACAGCATCCTTGAAGAACGGATCGAGCAGCAAGTTAGGCAGACTGGGATCGTTGTCAAAGGCTTCCTTGATCTTGCCCAGGAACACGCTGCGAATGATGCAACCGCCGCGCCACATCAATGCGATGCCGCCGCGATTCAGATTCCAGCCGTAATTCTTCGCGGCCGATTCCATCAATTGATAGCCTTGCGCGTAGGAGACGATCTTCGAGGCGTACAGCGCCTGACGCAAATCATCCACGAACTTGGCCTTGTCGCCCTCAAAGGTCGCCACATCGCCGCGGATCGCTTTTGAAGCCGTCACGCGTTCGTCCTTGATCGCCGAAAGGCAGCGCGCGAACACCGCCTCTCCGATCAGCGTCAACGGCATGCCCTCGTCCAGCGCGGCGATAGCGGTCCATTTGCCCGTCCCTTTTTGGCCGGCGGTGTCGAGAATCAGATCGACTACCTCGTTACCATCCTCATCCTTGTAACCCAGAATGTCCCGCGTGATTTCAACCAAATAGGAGCAAAGCTCGCCATCGTTCCACGCTTTGAAGACTTCGTGCATCTCCGCGTTCGACATACCGAGGCCTTCCTTCATCAGGTGGTAGGTCTCGCAGATCATCTGCATGTCGCCGTACTCGATGCCGTTGTGCACCATCTTGACGAAATGACCGGCGCCATTCTCGCCGACCCACTCGCAGCACGGCTCGCCTTGATCGGTCTTCGCGCATATGGCCTGAAAGATCGGCTTCACGTGCTCCCATGCGGCCGGCGATCCGCCGGGCATGATCGATGGCCCCCGCAAGGCGCCCTCTTCGCCGCCCGACACGCCGGTGCCGATGTACAGTTTCCCCGCGGCTTCCACCTTCTGCGTGCGGCGGATCGTGTCGGGAAAATGCGAGTTGCCGCCGTCGATGATGATGTCGCCGTCCTCGAGCAACGGCAGCACCTGATCGATGAACGCATCGACCGGCGCGCCGGCCTTGACCATCACCATGACTTTGCGCGGCCGTTTGAGCTTGGAGATCATCTCCTCGACGGACCATGCGCCGATGATGTTCTTGCCCTTCGCCCGGTTGGCGAGAAAATCATCCACCTTGGATGTCGTGCGATTGAAGGCGCATACGGTGAAGCCTTTGCTCTCCATGTTGAGAACCAGATTTTCGCCCATGACGGCGAGACCTACGACTGCAATGTCTGCTTGCGGCATATCCCTCTCTCCTTTTGAACTTCGCATCTATGCTGATGTTTGTTTCATTTCAATGTCACGATTCAAACTGCGACTTCAAGCCCCACAAGCCCAACGCCGGATTAGAGACGAAGAAAATCTCCTCGCCGTCCGGCATGACGTTGATTCCGTCGCGCAATTGCGACGGATCATAGCGGCGCTGGAACTCGGCCAGATCGCCATATTCGAAGCCAGCGCCTTCGATCTCCTCCCGGTTCAGATGCCCAGGACAATAGCGAATCGTGAAGCGCCCTTCGGATGAGCCGTGGATCAGATGCGCCGCGGCGGAAAGATTAGCGCCCAGTTCCGGCGCTTCCTTCACCAGCCGCAATGTGTTCGGCGTCCCTTTATAGCCATACTTGCGGATCAACCGGTCGATCTCCTTGTCTTCTCCAAAGCGATCGACGCCGGGCGCCAGAATGAGCAGTTCGCCTTTGCCGGCCATGGCCATGCGCGTGCGATAAATCGCCTTGTTGCCCAGCCAGGTCGATTTGAACTCTTCCGCGTCGAGCCAAACGACGATCTTGCGCAATGGTTCGTCGAGCAGATCCAGGTTGACCTGTTGGCACAGCTTCGCGGCGCGCGAGAAGCAATCGTCGCTGTCTCCGGCATACAATCCGCGTGTGACTAACTCCCCTGCTTCATTTTTCGCCCGCACGGTCAGCACGTAAGTGATCGGCAGCTGCGCAGTGAAGTGCTCGCTCATGTAGCGGAAGATTTTGCGGACGCAGGTCTCGCTGCGGCCCATCATGCGCTCCATGCCATACACCGCCCCGGCGAAATGGGTCTTGTTGATCGTGTCCTGACCGCCCGCGCCAACGAAGATGTTCTTCGCATGGTTCGCAATGCCCACAACCTCATGCGGCACGGCCTGACCGACGGAGATGATGCGATCCCAGCCGCCTTCGACGATGGCGCGGTTGATCTCGCAAAAAATCGGGTAATCGAGCGCGCCCTCCGTCGCCTCATGTACGAAGGGGCCCGGCGTTTCGCCCAGCCGGATCAGCGCATTGCGCCAGTCATGGACAAAAAAGCGATCCGCCGGAATGCCGGGAAACATCCGCTCGATTTCATGCGGCGTCATCGGCAGATGCGTGCCCAACGCGGGCATGATGCGGATTTCCGCGTTCCATTGCGCGAGCAGTTCGCAGAGCGACACAGTGAGTTCGCCGGCCCAGGAATGAAAACGGGTGAAATCCGGCGGCAGAATCAGCACACGTTGCGGCCGGCCCATCTCATCCAGCATCCGCGCCAACTGCGTCCGGGCCTCATCGAGGTTGATCGCACGATCCGCGCCGCCTTCGGAGAAATAATCTTGCTTGCGGTGCATCGTCATTCTCAGTTTGCCTGGATTCCCGCGATCTGCGGCTCGACTTGTTTCCAGGACGGATTTTCCGGCAAACTGGCGTCGAATTCGCGGTCCAGCTGGGCGGCATATTCGCCATCAAATGATCCATTGAAAAACTTATCCAGCGCTTCGTTGTGGAATCGCTCCCAGCTTTCCTCTTCATGATGCGGGATGATGGGATAAAACGCCGCGCCGATATGCTGCGCCGCTTGCTGGTCGCCCGGAGCGTCGCCGATCATCAGGATTTTGCCTGCACCATACTTGCCCTTCGCCGCATATTCAAGGTGTTCCTTTTTGCTCCCCATTTCGGAACCGGCGATGACCGAAGCATACCTGGCGATGTCATGCTCGGCCCATTCACGCTCCAGCGCCTCGCACGGCGTGGAGGAAATCACGAGGATGTCGGCGCGCTCTTTCGCCATTTCCACGCTTTCGCGGAAAAACGGAAACGGCGGCACGTTCTCAACGATGTCCTTCACCGCAGCGTCAACAGCGAGGCTCCATGCCTTGCAGCGCTGCATGAACGGATGCGCATCCGGATGTTCATCGAGGTATTTGCTGATGGTCTTGCTGCTCAGTTTGGATTCCACCTGAGTCCAGGCTTTCAGCGGGGAATAGTCGATCGGCTGCACGTTTCGCGCAAGCACTTCGGGACGGCGCGCCAGTAGATCAAAGGATCGCGCCAGCGCCAGGAAACGGTTACAGCCGCGCGATTTGGAATAAAGGTTGACGAATTCCCAAACTTCGCGCGCGTATCTCGACACCGGCTGCAATCCGAAATGCTTGATGAACTGCGGCGCGAAGCATTCCTTCTGTTTGATCTCCATGCTGTCGAAAACGCAGCCGTCGGAGTCGATGCCGATGAAGCATTGCTGCGCCGGCTGGAATTGTTTCAATACATCGGGGGTGTGTTGTGACATGAGGAATCCTTCAAAAAAAATTAAACAAAGAATATTAAGGGTTCGTGTGTTTATTTCTTTCGCTTTCGATCATACCCCAGAATAGGCGCTGAAACCGCCGTCGATGGGAAGAACAACGCCGTTGACGAACGCGGAGGCGCCGCTGGCAAGCCAGACGCATGCGCCGATCAAATCGTCAGGTTCGCCAAAACGGCCCATGGGAGTGTGGCTGATGATCTGCTGGCCTCGTTCGGTCAATTGATCGCCATCAAGCAGCAATGCACGGTTTTGCTCCGTGACAAAGAAACCCGGCGCGATGGCGTTGACGCGAATGTCCAGTTTGAGTTCGAGCGTGAAGTGGACCGCAAGCCATTGTGTGAAATTCGAGACGGCGGCCTTGGCGGCGCTGTAGCCCATGACGCGCGTCAGCGGCCGGAAGGCGTTCATGGATGAAACGTTGATGATGCTGCCGTGGAGTTTGCGTTCGGCCATGCGTCCGCCGACGATCTGACAGGGACCGATGGCCCCGGCGTAAAGGTTCAGTCCGACGACCTTGTCGATGGCTTCCTTGGGCAGCTTGAAAAACGGATTTTCCGGAACAACGGTCGCGTCTTTCACGTTGCCGCCCGCGGCGTTGATCAGGATGTCCACCGGTCCGAGTTGAGCCTCGATGCGCTCCAGGCCGGCTCGAATAGAGTCAGGATTGAAGGCGTCCATCGCCACCCCGCAAGTTTCGACGCCCAAGCCAGCAACGGCTTCAGCCTGCGCTTGAGCTTTATCCTCAAAAAGATCCGTAAAAGCTACTTGAGCGCCCGCGAGTCCCAAGCCCTTGCCAATCGTGCCTCCTAAAACGCCGCCGCCGCCGGTGATCAGAGCAACACACCCTTCCAAACTCAACATTTTCAGCAATTCATTTTTCGATTGCAACGGCCTCTCCTCCTCATTTTTCATCACCCGTGATGCAGCAACAAATAAAGCGCGTAAACGCTTTCATAGCGATTGGAATTGTGATTGTCAACAGGAAGAATGTAATTAATAATCGATGTAGTGCAGGTTATTTTTGGAGTATGCATATCATGCCTACGCCTTGATCCGTTGAATTTCTCCCACAATCACATTGTATCCTTTCATTATCTGCAAATTGTATCAAATGAAATGATTATTTACAGATAATTGTATCTACTCTTTCCAATAAACTCCAGAAATATCAAATCTATACATAAACTATGACGTTTCTCAGCGATTTTTTTCTACGATTATCGACATATTTTTTTCTCAAGCAGCATCAATATCCGCCGATAAGAGAACTGTTGGAGTAGACGCCGGAGAAGCGTCAGACTTGCGAGGTTGATCCGGATGATTCCGCTGGATGCCAGTTTAAGCGCACTGCAAAGCCTGCAACGAGCCCAGGCCAATGTGGCGCATAATGTGGCGAATAGCATGACTCCGGGCTTTCAATCCGCGCAGGCGGTCTTCCAACCCACTCCAAGCGGCGGAGTCTCGGTCAATCTCAAGCAAACTCATTCCCCCTACGACGAATCCCCGGACGATTTCAGCGACGAGCCGCCGGACAACGACGTGGATCTGGCTCATGAGCTGACGCAATCGTTGATCTACCGCCGCGCCTTTCAAGCCAACGCCGCCGTCATCCGCACCCTCGACGAAACAGCGGGCAACTTCCTCGACATCATCGCCTGACCTTTAAGCAACAAACAATCCTCCCCAAACAACTCAAGCGATATAAACCGCGGATGTCTTTTAACAGCCTGTTGAAAAAGCCGTTGCGGCGTAAAATCGTAGCGCCGGCGTCTCGCCGGCATGAATAAAATCAATGCTTTGCATTTCACAAAATGCC
>JAFGJS010000027.1 GCA_016928995.1 Candidatus Sumerlaeota bacterium
ATTTTCACCAAAAGCGGCTTATTTTTCCATATTTTGCTCCATATTTCATTGAAAATCGGTTCACAAGCGGCATAAGTAGCAGATCCAAACCAAAAGGGGAAGAACCAAAATATTCTAAAATAATAATCTCTGCGCCTCGGCGGCTCTGCGCGAGGCCAGCTCTGAAGGAGATAACTCATGGGCTTTTTTGACAAACTGCGGGCGGAACTCATTGACATCGTCGAGTGGCTTGATGATGACCGGCTGACTCTCGTGTGGCGGTTTCCGCGCTATCATAATCAGATCAAGAACGGCGCGCAGCTGATCGTGCGGCCGGGACAGACGGCGATCTTCGTGCACCAGGGCGAGATCGCCGACGTGTTCGAGCCGGGGCAGTACACCCTTGAGACGAAAAACCTGCCGATCCTCAGCACCCTGCAAGGCTGGAAGTACGGCTTCGACAGCCCCTTCAAGGCCGAGGTGTATTTCGTCAGCACGCGGCAAGTGACCGACCTGAAGTGGGGCACGCCGAATCCGATCATGATGCGCGATCCGGACTTCGGTCCGATCCGCATCCGCGCATTCGGCACCTACACGCTGAAGGCCGTGGATGCCAGGGCGCTATTGAACGAACTGGTCGGCACGGATTCGGAGTTCGACGCGAATGAGATTCAGGAACTGCTGCGCAGCATCATCAACTCAGCCTTCGCCGATGTCGTGGCTTCATCAAAGATCGCCGCGCTCGATCTGGCGACAAGCTATCGAGAACTGGCGGATAAGATCCGCGCCGCAGCGGTTGAAAAAGTGGACGACGAATACGGCCTCGATATTCCGCAGCTGTACATCGTGAACATCTCCCTGCCCGAAGCCGTGGAGAAAGCCATCGACACGCGCGGCAGCATGGCCGCGATCGGCGACATGGGCGCCTTCCAGCAGTATCAGCTGGGCATGGCGATGCCCGAAGCGGCGAAGAATCCCGCGGGCGGACTCGCCAGCGCCGGCGTGGGGCTGGGCATGGGCTTCGGCATGATGAACCAGATGATGAATCAGCCCGGATCGGGCGCTGCTCCGGGACAAGTCGGCCCTGGCGCGATGGCGCCTCCGCCGCCTCCGCCGGCCGCATGGCATATCGTGGAGCATGGCCAGACGCAAGGCCCGCTCGACGCCGCCGCCTTCATGCAAGCCGTGCAGCAGAAGCGCATCACGGCGCAGACCATGGTCTGGAGCGCGGGCATGCCCGGCTGGCAGCCCGCAGGCCAGGTTCCGGCGCTGCAAAGCCTGTTCGTGGCCACGCCTCCGCCTCCGCCGCCGCCGCCTGGGGTATAAGCGGATTAAAATATTACGCCTCGCCAAACTCTTCTGTATTAAAATCGTCTTCTGAGAAGAGACATGCATGCTGTTTTGCGCACAAGGGCGTACTGGGTTTTGAGTTTCTTGCTCTCGCTCTTGCTCTTGCTCGAAATCGAACTCCTGTAACCGTGTTTAGGATTCGGATTCAAATAGCTGACGCTGCGTTGACAGAAAAAATTCTGGTTGCGTAGTGGCTTATCGGAGCAAGAGCAAAAAGCAAGACATGGAACAAAGTCAAGATGCATCCCGCGCAATGACGCAAGCAATTTTGCTTGTCACATTGCGCGCGGCTCATTATGATCGATTGCCGTTGATGACTCATAAGCCGGGCGTGACGCCCAATTGAGTCTTGGCGCGGCGAAGGAGGCGATTGACAATTATGATAAAAAGGCATCTTTCTCGAACGATTTATTTTCTTTGGGGGATTTTGCTCATGACCAGCGCATTCGCGCAATCCGCGCAACATGATTATCCAATCACGCCCGTGCCGTTTACGGACGTGGAAATCCAGCCTGGATTCTGGGGCCAGCGGCTGGATACGAACCGCAACTCAACGCTGCCCGCCAATTGGAAAAAATGCGAGGAAAGCGGCCGGATGAAAAACTTCGCCGTGGCCGCGGGCCGCGAGGAAGGCGGATTCACCGGCACGTTTCCGTTCAACGACTCCGACGTGTTCAAGGTGATCGAAGGCGCGTCGTACGAGCTGGCGCAGCACCCCGATGAGAAGCAGGAAGCTTACATTGACACGATCATCGAATTGATCGGCGCGGCGCAGGAGGAGAACGGTTATTTGTTCACGCCGCTGCAGATCGACGATCCGAACTACCGGTACCTGCGCCGGAAAGAGCGCTGGGTTGAAGTGGAGCACAGCCACGAGCTCTACAACATGGGACACATGTACGAAGCGGCCGTGGCGCACTACCAGGCGACGGGCAAACGCAATTTCCTCGATATCGCCATCAAAAGCGCGGACCTGATCTGCAGCGTTTTCGGACCTGGCGAAGATCAGCTCAAAATGCCGCCGGGACATGAAGAGATCGAGATCGGGCTGGTGAAGCTGTATCGCGCGACGGGCGACGAGAAGTACCTCCAGCAGGCGAAGTTCTTCATCGACATGCGCGGCCGCAGCGACTTGCGTGAACGGATCTGGGGGCCCTATTCACAGGATCACAAGCCCGTGATTGAGCAGGACGAAGCGGTCGGTCATGCCGTGCGCGCATGCTATCTCTATTGCAGCGTTGTGGACGTGGCGGCCATGACCGGTGACAAGGATTATATGGGCGCGATCGACCGCATTTGGGAAAACGTCGCGACCAGGAAGCTCCACCTCAGCGGCGGAGTGGGGGCGCGTCATGCCGGCGAGGCCTTTGGCGACAACTACGAACTTCCCAACGCCAGCGCCTACCTGGAAACTTGCGCCGCCGTCGCCAATGCGTTGTGGAACCATCGCATGTTTCTGCTGCACGGCGATTCGAAGTACATCGACGTGCTGGAGCGCGTCATTTACAACGGTTTTCTATCCGGCGTTTCGCTCAGCGGCGATCACTATTTCTATCCCAATCCGCTTTGCAGCCACGGCGGCTATGAACGCAGCGCCTGGTTCGACTGCTCATGCTGCCCGGACAACATTCTCCGCTTCATGCCCGCGATTCCAGGTTTGATGTACGCCGTGCGCGACAATGTGGCTTATATGAATCTCTACGCCAACAGCAAAGGCGAGATTCCCATCAAAGACGGCAAGGTTGTCATCACGCAAGAGACCGAGTATCCCTGGGACGGCAAGGTGCAGCTCAAAATCGATTCAACGGACGCCGGCGAATTTGAAATGCGGCTGCATGTTCCCGGTTGGGCGCAAGGCAAACCCGTGCCTAGCGATCTGTACATGTACATGAATCCAGAATCCGAGCCGGTCACACTGACGGTCAACGGAGTGGAAGTCAACGCCCAGCCGGCAGACGGCTATCTGCGGATTCAGCGCGAATGGCAGGCCGGCGATGTGTTGGAGCTCAATTTTCCGATGCCGATCCGCCGCGTGTTGTGCAATGAAAAAGTGGCGGCGAATCGCGGCCGCGTGGCCATCGAACGCGGACCCGTGGTCTATTGCATCGAAGGCGCCGACCACGACGGCCAGGCGTTGAACATCGCCCTGCCGGACGACGCTGAATTGACGATGAAGCGCATGCCCCTGATGCTCGGCGGGATCTGCACGATCGAGGGCCAGGGCGTGCGGCATGCGCTGGGCGAGGATGAGAAGCCATGCACCTCGTCCGTGGCGCTGACGGCGATTCCATATTACGCCTGGGCGAATCGCGGGGCGAACGAAATGAACGTGTGGCTGCCGCGCGATCCAGACATGATTCCGATTCCGCCGGTCGCACACAAGTTCAAAGCCAGCACTTCGTTTGAGACTCGCGATCGGCTCTCCGCGCTCAACGACGGCGTCGATCCGCTCTCCTCCGACGACCATGATGCGCCGCGCATGACCTGGTGGAATCATCTGGGCACGAAGGAATGGGCGCAGTATGACTTCGACAAACCGCGCAAGGTTCGCGCCGTCGAGGTGTACTGGTTCGACGACACCGGCCGCGGAGAATGCCGCGTGCCAAAGAGCTGGAAACTCCTGTATCAGGCTGGCGAGGAATGGAAGCCGGTGGAAGGCGCGAAGGAATATCCAACCGAGCGGCACTGCTACAATCGGGTGGAATTCACACCGGTCGAAACGGATGGTCTGCGCCTCGATGTGCAGCTATGGGAGCGATTTTCCAGCGGCATCATCGAATGGCGTGTTGAAATGGATGAATAATCAACACAGTCAGTATGCATTGCACGAAGACGCCTCCTCGACAAATTTCGTCAGGGGGCGTCATTTTTTGCCGTCCCACCTCGATTGCGTCGTTCGCCCACAATGATCCCCGTCATCCTTGAAAAACACTTTATCTTCTTTATTTCCAGATATCCTGTGAAGTATTCATGGGATAGAACGGGGATTAAGAGATGATGGAGATAAAAGAGATTTTGGCATGGGTTTGGCATTTACAGCAGGTGACCGGAGTGTGAACAGCGACAATAGGATGCAAAATCAACCAGCGAAAAAATGAAATGGAAAGAAGGACGCAATGACATCAGCGATCAAAAATGAACAGGTTGCGCAAGAAGGCGTCTCGAACAAAAGAGACTGGGCGTATTTGATTCCGGCGATGGCGATGCCCACGTTCGCCACGTTGTGTTACTTCGTTTGGTTCGCTGACAGCAAACTGGCCTGGGCGCTCTATGGCGCGACAAAGGTGTTGATGTTTGTCTTTCCCGCCCTGCTTTATTTCGCATTTGAGCGCCGCAAACTGGAATGGGACGCGGACGCCCGGCGCCGCGCATGGAGTTCCATTCCACTCGGTCTACTCACGGGCGGCGGCGTGGTCGCGTTGGCGCTGATTTGCTGGAACTGGACGCCGCTCGGTGATTACGTCCGCGCCAACGCAACGAAGATCAGCGAACACTTGACCGGGCTGCAGCTGCTCGATCCGAAAGTCTATATTCCTCTCTCACTGTTCATCATCACAGTCCACTCGCTGTTCGAAGAGTACTACTGGCGCTGGTTCGTCTTCGGCCGCCTCAGCCGTCAAATCCCGGCCAACTGGGCGATTCTTATTGCGGGATTCGCCTTTGCCGCGCATCATTACGTCGTACTCGACCGTTTCTTTACGCCGTTCGGCACAATCTTCTTCGGCACGTGCGTCGGCTTGGGCGGGATGCTCTGGTGCTGGATGCTGCGGCGGCAGCGCACGTTGATCGGCTGTTGGATCTCCCACGCCCTGGTAGACGCCGTCGTGCTCGGGATTGGCTGGCTGTTGTTGTTTTAATCGGCAGAGTCAGACTTGTCCGACATGTCTGACCCGTCTGACAGATTCGACTCAGAAAGAACTCAGGAGCGCATGTCATGCAGGGCGTAAACATCATACCAAAGACCCGCCGCAAATTCGGATTCGCTGCATTTCTGGCGACGCATTTCCTCGGCGCGTTCAACGACAATCTGCTCAAGGCGATCATCCTCTTCATCGCTGGCGGACTCACGCTCAAGGCCAAGGCCGCGGGCGAAGATTCGACGATCTACCTCGGCGCGACGAATTACCTGTTCATCCTGCCGTTCCTGCTGTTCTCCGGCTATTCCGGCTATGTCAGCGATGTTTTCAGCAAACGCCGCGTGCAGGTTATCGGTAAGTTCAGCGAAATCGTCATCATGCTGCTCGCCATGCTATTCCTGATCATCGGCGATATTTGGCCGCTGGTGTTTGTGCTTTTCCTGATGACGACTCAATCGACTTTCGTCAGTCCGGCGAAATACGGCTTTCTGCCGGAGTACGGCCGCGACGAAGAACTCTCGCGGATGAACGGCATCCTGGAAATGGTCACCTTCCTCGCCATCATTCTCGGCATCGCATCCGGCGGATTGCTTTACGATTATTTCAAGGATGAGCGCTATGTGCTGGGCATGATGATGATCTTTGTCGCGGCGGGCGGGGCCATGTGCTCCCTCAAGATCCCTCACGTTCCGGCGTCGGGCTCCACGGCCAAGCCGCGTCTCAATCCGTGGTATGAAGTCATGCAAGGCGGAAAGGAAATCCTCAAGCAGCGCACGCTGATGTTCGCCGTGCTGGGCATCACGTTTTTCTATGGCATCGGCCAAATCTATTATCTCAATCTGATCCTGTTCGGACCGGAGGAGCTGCACGTCTCCGAAAAAGTCGTGGGCGGCTTATTCGCCTGCCTGGCGCTCGGCATCGCCGCCGGATCGATCACCGGCGGCAAGCTCTCCGGCGACATGATCGAGTTGGGACTTGTGCCCCTGGGCGCGTTCGGCATGTCTGTATTTATGTTCCTGTTGCCTATCATGTCGCTGGGCGGCGCATGGCCTGCCGCGCTGTGTGTGGTGGCCACAGGTTTTTGCGCCGGATTGTTTCACATTCCGCTCAACGCCCTCTTGCAGCAAAAGGCCGGCAAACAAAGCAAGGGCCGCGTGCTGGCCACCAGCGCGTTCTGCAACTCGCTGGGCATTGTTTTCGCCACGGCGCTTTATCAGCTGTTCACCGGCGAACTGCTGCAATATTCGCCCGTCCAGGTGATTCAGGCGCTCGGCGTCCTCACGCTGCTCTGCACGATCTACGCCGTCTACCTCGTCCCGCAATATCTGTTGCGTTTTATCATGTTCATGCTCGTGCATACCATCTACCGCATCCGCATCGAAGGCCGGAAGAACATCCCGCATAAAGGCCCGGCGCTGCTCGTATGCAACCATCTTTCGCACGTTGATCCGCTGTTTGTCGGCGCATGCTTCCAGCGCATCGTGCGCTTCATGATGTGGCGTCCGTATTACGAACTTCCGCTGCTGCATCCCATCGTCAAACTGATGGGCGCGATCCCCACCTCCGGCCGCAACCGGACCGAAATCCTCGACTCCCTCCAGCAAGCTCAGCAGCGTCTACGCGAAGGCGAGGCGGTGTGCATTTTCGCCGAAGGCGGCATCAGCCGCAGCGGAAACATGATGGGCTTCAAGCGCGGCTTCGAGAAAATCCTCGAGCCATTGCGCGAGGAAGGCCTCGAGATTCCGGTGGTTCCCGTGCAGCTCGACCGCGTCTGGGGCAGCGTCTTCAGTTTCAAGGACGGCAAATTTTTCTGGAAATGGCCGGAGCGGATTCCGCATCCGATCACGGTCAGCTTCGGTCCGGCGCAGCCAATGACCGTGAGCGCGAGAGAGATGCGCAATGAGATTCAGGAACTCGGCACGCGCGCCGCGCAGCTGCGCCTCACGCCGCGCGATCAGCTGCATTTGCGCTTCATCGACACGGCGAAAAAACCGCGCCATCTGCTGCAACGCTGCATGGCCGATTCGACCGGCAAGGGGCTGCGTTTTATCGAAGCGCTCACGGCTGCGCGTTTGCTGGCGGGATGGATTCGCAGGAAATACCCGGACGATGCGGCGATCGGGTTGCTGCTGCCCGCCTCCACGGCCGGAGCGCTGGCCAACGTGGCCGCGCTCATGGCCGGCAAGATTCCGGTGAATCTCAACTTCACCGCGGGCGAAGCCGCTATGCAGTCGGCCATGCAACAGTGCAATATCAAAACGATCCTCACGTCGAAAAAATTCGCGGACAAGGCGAATCTGCCCGAACTGGACGGCATGGTTTATCTCGAAGATACGATGAAAGCCTTGGACCAAAGCGCCCGTATCGTGATGCTGATTCGCTCGCTGATCGAACCGGCCTGGCTCATTCGCCGCCTTTACGGCAAGCCGGGATCGTCGCATGAAGCTCTGGCCATCGTGATTTTCAGCAGCGGCAGCACCGGCGAACCCAAGGGCGTGATGCTATCGCATGGCAACATTATCAGCAACGTGGACGCGGCCGCTCAGGTCTTCTGGGCCAATTCGAACGACATTTTCATGGGCGCGCTGCCCTTCTTCCATTCCTTCGGCTACACCGTCACGCTGTGGATGCCGCTGATTTGCGGCCTGGGCGTCGTGTATCATCCGAATCCGATGGACGCGCGCACCATCGGCAAGCTTGTGCGCGAGCATCGCTGCACGGCCATCCTGGCCACGCCCACGTTTTACAACGCCTACCTGCGCAAGTGCGACGAGAAGGATTTCGCCAGCTTGCGCATGGCCGTGGTGGGAGCGGAAAAACTCAAGCAGACTCTCGCCGATGCTTTCCGCGATAAATTCGGCGTCGATCTGCTCGAAGGCTACGGCGCGACGGAGATGGCGCCCGTCATCGCGGTGAACATCCCCGACGTGCGCCACGGCAAGATCGTACAAACCGGCTACAAGTTCGGCTCCGTGGGACAGCCGCTGCCCGGCGTTTCCGCGCGCATCGTCGATCCGGCGACGCATCAGCCGCTGCCGTATAATTCGCCGGGGCTGCTGCTGGTCAAAGGTCCGAACCGGATGTTGGGCTATCTGGACAATCCGGCAAAAACCGCCGGGACGCTCGAAGGCGAATGGTATATCACCGGCGACGTGGCGCAGATGGACGAGGACGGTTTTCTCGAAATCACGGACCGGCTCTCGCGCTTCAGCAAGATCGGCGGCGAGATGGCGCCGCATATCAAAATCGAAGCGGCGATCAATGAGGCTTTGGGACAGGACGCCGCCGCCGTCACCGCTCTGCCCGACGAAACAAAAGGCGAGAAGCTCGTTGTGCTGCACGCCGTGGATTGCGATCCGGGCGAAATCAGCGAGAAACTTAAAGCGCAGGGCCTGCCGAATCTTTGGATTCCACGCCGCGAAAATTTCATCCGCGTCGAACAACTTCCCATTCTCGGCAGCGGCAAGCTCGATCTGCGTCAACTCAAGGAACTCGCCCGGCAGCGCATGCTGAAAGGAAAATAGAGCGGTTCTCGAAAATTCTTGCCGTATCTATCAAATGTGGCACAGCCGCCCGGGCGCATCGCTCGAATTCCACCACATTCCACGGCTTAACGCGCCATTTTTAACGCACGTCGCACAGGTTCACCGCGCTGAAATCGCTTGCGCGCGGCAATGAGTTCTGGCGAGATGACGGCATGCTGCAAACCGCCGGACAAATCGCGCGTTACTACATCGCGCTGCAATTTCTCGCGCTGGGCGCCGCGCCGCTTTGCATGTTGGCGTTTCCGCGGCTCACGGATCGGGGCTATGCCGCGGCGAAAACGCTCGGGCCATTGATCGTGACCTACCTTGCATGGATGCTGTCGCAGCAATCCATCGGCCTGGCGCCGTTCAACGCCGCAACGCTGTTCTGGCTGCAAACCGCGCTGTTGTTGTCCGGCGCCGCTGCAGCATGGATCCGGCGCGAGGAGCTCGCGCATTTTTTCGCCAGACGCTGGCGCTTGATTCTCAGCGTCGAGGCGGCGTTTACGCTGGGATTTCTCGCGGTGTGCGCGTTGCGGCTGATGACGCCGGAAGCTACGTTCGAGATCAACCGCAGCGGCTCGGAAAAATTTTTCGACTTCACACTGTTTCACAATTTGTATTGCGCCGAAACATTCCCGCGCGTGGACACATGGTTTGCCGAAAGCACGCTGAATTATTATTACTTCGGGCATCTCTTCATGGCGTCCATCGGGCGCTTCGCCGGATTTTCGCCGGAAGTGGCATACAACCTTTCGCTGGCGGCTGTGGCGGGATGGATCGCGGCGTTGAGTTTCAGCCTGGCGCATCAATTCCTGCGATCGACAGCCTGGGCTGCGCTGGCGGCATGGCTCGTCGTGGCGGCGGGCAACTTGCAGCCGTTGCTGCAGATCATGGCGACGATGCGCGATGTGGCGCAGGAGCATCATGGCGTGAGCTTCTTCGCGTTTCCTGGCGTGCTATGGACAGAGAAACTGCGCGCGCTGGATTCGTTCAGTTTCTGGGATGCATCGCGCGTGTATCAGGTTCCGGACGCCGGCGCTGGGCATGCGCAGCTCGCGGAGCTGATCACGGAGTTTCCGGCCTTCAGCATCCTGCTCGGTGATCTGCACGCGCACTACATCGCGCTGCCGCTGGCGCTGACCGCGCTGTTGATGCTTGCGGCGTTGCATCGCGGATTCGCCGTGATGCGGCGCGATGAACGGACCGCGCCGCTGCTGAGGACGCTGCCGTCCGCGCTGGCGTTGACACTGCTGCTAGGCGCGCTGAGCGCGGCGAACCTGTGGGATTACTTCACGATCGGGGCGTTGGCTGGCGCGCTGTGTGTTTATGCGGCGGCGCGGATGTGGCGCGGCAATCGTTCCAACGCCCTGTACGCCCTGGCGCTTTACATCGCGATGATGCTCCTTTCCCGCCATTACCTGTTTTTTCTGCATGGCCGTTTTTTTGACACGCCAACGCCGGCGCATTTCGAGCTGCGCTCGCTCGTTCCATTGCGCTTTTCCGCGGACTGGCCTGTGCGCATCGTGGAGCCGCAACACCGCACGCCGCTGAGTCAATTCCTGACGCTGTGGGGGCTGTTGATCCTGTCATTGATTTTATGGACGGCTCCAGCGGCGCTTTGGCGGCTGCTCTGTTTGCCATGGCGCAAATGCTTCTTCTTTGCACTGTTGATCCTTTGCGCGCTGGCATTCGCGTATAACGCCGGACAGACGCTCACGCTCCTGTTCATCGCGCTGCTCTTCATCATGGTTCTGTTTTATCGTCCCATTATGAAAGCGCCGCCTTCGGAAGCCGCCATGCGCCTGCTGCTGGCCGCCGCCTTGCTGCTGCTGGGCGGCGTGGAAATTTTTTACGTCAACGATGTTTACACCGGCGCCAACGCACGCATGAACACAGTGTTCAAAACATGCTACCCGTTATGGCCGGTGTTCTGCATCGGCGCGGCATGGAGCTGGCGCTCGATGCTGCGCGCGCTGCCGGTGGAATGGAAATGGACGCGGGCGCTATGCGTGAATCTGCTGCTCTTCAGCGTACTGCTTGGCGCGTTGTATCCGCTGATGGGAACGGCGGCGCGGGCGCTGGAGTCGCGCGAGTATCCCGGACGCGCGGGCACGCTCAATGCGCTGGCGTTCTTGCAGCGCGATTCGCGCTTCGCCGGCGACTACCTGCTGGCGCTATGGATGCGCGCCAACATCCCGCCCGAGTCCGTTGTCATCGAGGCGCCGGGCGCAGCGTATGAGCCGGCCGGACGCTTCGCCGCATGGAGCGGCCGCCCTTCGCTGCTGGGCTGGAGCAATCATGAAATGGTCTGGCGCGGCCCCGGCGTCGCGGAGCATCTGGAACAATTGAAATATCTGATCGATCAGCTGTATCGCATCGGCGACGTGGAACTGGCCGGTCAGCTCGGCGCGCAATACGTAGTCTTCGGCGCGTTGGAATGGGAGCGCTACGGCGACGCTGGCGCGCTGGCGATGTACGACAATTTTCAACTCGCGCATCGTGAAGGCAAGTCGATGTTGTTTCGCGTGCCGGTTGAGGAATGAGAGGAGTAGCCTGGGATTTAACATTCAGGATGCGAGCTCTGCTGAATATCAGACTTGTCGGACATGTCCGGCAAGTCCGACAAAATGCCATGGTTTGAACTCTGAAGCCTTTATCGCCCCATGCGGTGCTTTTGCGGAAATTGCCACAGGTGATCCACGGGGCCGATGCCTTTGCCGATGGGATATCCCGCGCGGATCGCGCTGTGCACGAAGTCCTTGGCGATGGCGACGGCCGCTTCCATCGAGCGTCCGAGCGCCAGGTTGGCCGCGAGCGCGGCGGAAAGCGTGCAACCTGTGCCATGGGTGTGTGTCGCGTCGAGCCGCGGCCGCTCGAACTCCATGGCTTCGCTGCCGTCCCACAGCAGATCGAGCGCGATATTTGTGCCGGACAGATGCCCCCCCTTGATCAGCACGTATTGCGGCCCCATGCCGTGGATGCGCTTCGCCGCTTCGAGCATCTCGTCGCGATCGCGCACGAGGCGTCCCGTCAGGCGCCCGGCCTCATGCAGGTTCGGCGTGACGATGGCGGCCTTGGGAAAAATCTTCTCCGCCAGCGCCTGGTTCGCTTCAGGCGCGAGCAACGGCGCGCCGTGCTTCGAGGTCATCACCGGATCAACGACCAGGTTCGGCAACGGATGCCGTTCGAGGACTTCGGACAGGGCGTGGATGATGTCCGCATCGGCCAGCATGCCTGTTTTTCCCGCGTGGAACTCAATGTCATCGAGCACTGTCTCGAGTTGGAGCGCGAAAAATTCCAGCGGCAGATAATGCGCCCCAGCCACGCCTTGCGTGCTTTGCGCCGTCAGCGCCGTGAGCGCGGCCGCGCCATAAACCTCGAATGCGCAGAAGGTTTTCAAATCCGCCTGAATTCCGGCGCCGCCGCTGGGATCCGAACCGGCGATAGTGATCGCTTTGGGATAAAAGTCCGTCATATTCGAGGCTCAACTTCCAATGGATTTGTGTGGCGAGGAAACAACGCGATGGCGGGCGGTCAATCGGGCATGTCCAGTTCATCCCAATCATCGGCCGCGTCGTCTTCCGGCTGGCTATCAAAGCCCGAAGATTTCAACATTTGGTCGATCACGACAAAGAGCTCATCAAAATCCACGGGTTTGATCATGTGCCGCATTAATGGATCAACCCGGTCAATGCGCATGCGCGTGCCGCTTGACACAATGATCGGCAGCTGCGGCCCCATCGCCTTGCGCAGCATCTTATAAATCGTGCCGCCGGTGACTCCAGGCATCACGATGTCTGTGATTACCAGGTCCGGCGTGTGCTTTTTCAGGCCCTCCAAAAACGCCGCGCCGCTGGCGAAAACGAACGGCTCATGCCCCTTGCTGAGCAGCACTGATTTCATGATCAGCAACAGGTCATGGTCGTCGTCGATGATGAAAATTCGAGCCATAATCCTCTGTAGTTCGCCGGTTCTGATTTTCGCGCCAAACAGCCGAATCGAGTGAAAGGGTAAATTTCCACCAGGCAGGATGCAATTATAAATCTCGCAGAGCGAATCGCAAGACGCAAATAATCATACGCCGCCTCGAAATGGCAAGCAAAGTTGTTTTTCCGGACCGCACTGAGTTTGATTTGACGCGCTTGGGCTTGCGCGATAGACTGGCCCCATTCATGCAAATGCCGATAGAGCCTTCATCGATTCAACTGCAAAGGAGATGTCAAAATGGCCGGACCTGCGACTCGCATGCGAACTGCGACGCTCCCGCTGCTGCCGTTGATTTTCATTGGCGCCGTTTTCTTTCCAATCGCCGCCCGCGCGCAATTCGATGCGGAGAAACGGAAAGACGTGGCTCATCCGGGCTATGGCAATTACACCGAGACGTATGGCGGCTTAGAGATTCCCATGGTCTGGCTCCCCGGCGGGAATTTCATCATGGGCCGCAAGATCTCGGAGGAAGAAGCGAGAGCCTGGCGCGCCTGGGGCAGTTGGGCGCCGCAGACAGAACTCCCGCAAATTCCGGGCCGCTTGAACGGCTTTTGGATCAGCGCCACGGAAATCACAGTCAAACAATATTCAATCTTCGTGGGCGAGTCAAAATACCAAACCGAGGCGGAAAAAAAAGGATTCGCCCAAACCAGCCTTTCTTCCAATGAGAATCCAACCAGCGCCGAAGGCGTATATTGGAACAATCCCTCAATTTATCAGTTGAACGATCAAATGCCGGTTGCATTATTGTCCTGGCGTGATTGCCTTCAATTCACAAAGTGGCTCAGCGACAAGACGAGCAAGCATTTCAGTTTGCCGATTGAAGCGGAATGGGAGTACGCCTATCGCGCCGGTACGGAATTCATCTGGCATTGGGGCAATCTTCCGGAGGAATCGATTGAGTATGAGTGGTTTGAACGGACCAGTCGCTCGAAGCCGTCAGAGGTCGGCATGTTGAAGCCCAACCGATGGGGCATGTATGACATGGGCGGCAATGTCACTGAAATCTGTTTGGAGTGTTATGTCCATTCTAATCGAACTATGGATCGGACCAAATTAGAGCTGGAAGCGGAAAATGACAGCAATGGCCGATATATATGTGTCGCCAAAGGAATGGCATATCGCATGTATGAATCCTGGGGACGGGCGGCCAGTCGAAATCTTTCTATTAATGCGAATCCCTATAAGGGCTTTCGCATCGTGCGCATCCCGCAATCCGAGGATGAAATTCCCCAACCGCCTGCGACAGCGACGATCAGCGGGAAGGTGTCGATTGACGGTCAAGTTCCTTCCAGTCTGCTGCTGCCGATAGCGGCTCCCGCGGGCAGTCTGGCCGCGTTGCTGGGGCAAACGCCGCCCACCCCTCCGTCCGCCGGCTTGCAGATGCCCGAGCTGATTCCCATTGACGGCAATCCCTGGCGCTATCCCATCAAACCCGAACCGGACGGCTCGTATTCCGTCTCTGTCATTCCCGGCTCATATGTGTTGGCATATCGCAACGCCGAGCTGCGGCAGACGGTTTGTCCCAAGACGCGCATCGACGTGGAAGAGGGCCAATCTTACGACCACAACATGAATGTCGCGCTGAAACGCGCCACGATTAAAACCGAAAGCGATCTTTCTATTCTCGCCGACGTCATCTACGTCGGCATCCACGCCGCTCTGGGCGACGGGCATTACAGGTATCTTTACGGTGTGAAGCTGGAAAACGGCAAGGCGGTGATTGAAGCTCTGCCGCCGGGCGAATACATGATCGAGCTTGCGCCGAACATCTTCCGTTTCTACGATGATCCAAGGTTCACAGTCCCGGAGGACGCGCCGGAAGATGGCGTCGAATACACATTGCCGATTGAGGGATTCTAAAAAGAATTATGATCCATCAAAAGAGGGGAGGAGTTATGCGCGCCACTTGCGACTTTCGAACGTTCCGCATGATGATGATCGGCTTGCTGCTGACAGCGTGGATGGCATCCGCTTCCGCCGCGCCGGGCGATGAGGAAAAGACAAAAAACGTGGTTCATCCCGGCTATGGGAATTACACGGAAAGCTACGGCGACCTGGAGATCCCAATGATCTGGCTGCCGGGCGGCAATTACATTCTGGGCCGCCGGGCCTCTGAGGAGCTCTGCGAAGCCTGCTGGGGCTGGGCCAGTTGGGCGCAACATACGGAGGTTCCGCTGGTTCCGGGAGAACTGCCCGGCTTCTGGATCAGCGCCACGGAGATTACGGTCGCACAATACCGGGCTTTCGTTGCCGGCACGAAATATAAAACTTTTGCGGAAATCCAGGGCTCCTGCCAGACCAGTTTTCACCGGAATCATGAAGTGACGCGCGCTGAAGGAGTGGCTTGGTATAATCCAACGGTCTATCAAGTCCAGGATCAAATGGCTGTCGCGGTCGTCACCTGGAGCGATTGCATGGAGTTTACGAAATGGCTGAGTGAAAAAACGGACCGCGATTATAGTCTGCCCACGGAAGCCGAATGGGAATACACCTTTCGCGCCGGCACGGATTCGTTATGGTATTGGGGCAATGATGACGATGATTCGGCGGAATATGAATGGTTTGAGCGCAAGGCTTTGCGCGAACCGCCGTTGGTGGGGATGTTGAAGCCGAATCCCTGGGGTCTATACGATATGGGCGGCAATTTTCGAGAGTATTGCCTTGATCGCTATGGCTATTCGCTTGAGCGCACATTGGATCGAAAGGCCGTCTATGCCGTCGTCGCCAACGATAAGCCGCACACCGGCTGGTATGTATGGAAAGGAACGGGATATTGCAAGCACGAAAGTTGGTCTCGCGCCGCCAGCCGCGCGCCGGCCGGAAGCGACCCCTCTCCGTTTAACGGCTTTCGCATCGTGCGCATTCCCAAGTCGCAGGACGAGCTGCCGACGCTGCCCACCACGGCGACGATCAGCGGCAAGGTTCTGATCGATGGCAAGGCGCCGGTGAAAT
The DNA here is from genome assembly GCA_016928995.1 of Candidatus Sumerlaeota bacterium. Taxonomy (GTDB): domain Bacteria; phylum Sumerlaeota; class Sumerlaeia; order JAFGJS01; family JAFGJS01; genus JAFGJS01. Next base: position 15,656 of record JAFGJS010000027.1, read on the forward strand.
CGCTGGCCGCGCCTAAGCCTCCTGAGGGCAGTTTGGCCTCGATGCTGGGTCAGACGCCTCCGGCTCCGCAGCGGACTGGATTCCAGCTGCCGGAGCTGATCCCCGTAGACGGCAATCCGTGGCGCTATCCTCTGGATCCCGCGCCGGACGGATCGTATTCCGTTTCCGTTATTCCGGGTTCGTATGTGCTGTTTTACCGCGACGCGGAACTGCGCCCCATCGCCTGTCCGCAGACGCGTATCGACGTGGAATCCGGTCAGAATTACGAGCATGACATGAACGTTTCGCTGCATCGGGCCGTGATTAAGAGCGACAATGATTTATCCATGCTCGCCGATGTGGTTTTCGTTTGCCTCCACGCCGCCTTGGGCGACGGGCATTATCAATATTTATACGGCATCCAAATAAAAAACGGCAAAGCCGTGTTCGAAGGACTGCCCGCAGGGGAGTACATGATCGAACTTCCCCCATTCATCTTCCGTTTCTACGATGATCCAAGGTTCACGGTCCCGGAGGACGCGCCGGAAGAAGGCGTCGTATACACGTTGCCAATCGAGGGATTTTGACCGATCCGTAAAAAGCAAAAGGCCGCTGCATCAGCAGCGGCCTATTTATATTTGAATGGAGCGAGAAACGGGACTCGAACCCGCGACCCCCACCTTGGCAAGGTGGTGCTCTAGCCAACTGAGCTATTCTCGCTCAAACTGAAGCGAAACTCATTTCACCTCAGTGAAAGGACGGAAAATATCCCCATTCCCGCCATCAGTTTCAAGTCTTTTTTTCAGTTTTTTCAGCCGCTTGAGCATTGAGTAAAACGATTGCAAAATCGCCGTTTGTGTCCTCAGTAATGCCCAAAATCCTTATCCGTCAATGCCGTGCTGCTCGAAGATCTCCGCATTGCCCGACATCCGTTTCTTCATTTTCTCCACCAGCGTCGTTCGCTTGATGTTCAGCAGCTTCGCCGCACGGTTCTTCACGCCCTCTGCCCGGTTCAGCGCCTGGCAAATCATATGCGCCTCAAACTCCTCCACCAGCTTATTCAGATCGACGCCCTCCTCCGGAAACTCCACCAGCGCCCCAAAATCCGAAGACGGCGCCGCCGTGCGCTGACGGATCTTGTCCGGCAAATGCTCCACGCCGATGATGTCCGCATCATACAACGTGATCATCCGCTCCACCAGATTCACCAGCTCGCGTACGTTCCCCCGCCACTCATAGCGCTTCAGGCATCCCACCGCCTCATCGCTGAAGCCCCGCACCGAGCGGCCCTTCTGCTTGTTGAACTGCGCCACGAAATGCCGGAGCAACGGATCGATGTCGTCCAGGCGCTCGCGCAACGCCGGAATATGCAGTGGAATCACGTTCAATCGGAAATACAAGTCCTCCCGGAATTTCCCCTCCGCCACCATCTCCTCCAGGTTCCGGTTCGTCGCCGTGATCACCCGCACGTTCACCTTTTCCGTCTCCATCGCCCCCACCGGCTCGAACTCATGCTCCTGCAGCACGCGCAACAGCTTCACCTGCAGCACCGGCGACATCTCCCCGATCTCATCGAGGAAGATCGTCCCGCCGTCCGCCAGTTTGAAACGTCCTATCCGGTCCATATGCGCCCCGGTGAACGCGCCGCGTACATGCCCGAACAACTCGCTCTCCAGCAGCGCCTCCGGGATCGCCCCGCAATTCACCGGGATCAACGGCTTGTGCTTGCGCGGACTGTTGTAATGAATCGCGCGCGCGCAAAGCTCCTTGCCCGTGCCGCTCTCGCCCGTGATCAGCACCGTGCTGTCCGCGTCATGCGCCACCACGCGCATCAAATCGAACAACGCCCGCATCTTCGGCGACTGGCCGATGATATTATGAAACAACGATTCCGAACGCACCTCCTGACGCCGCAACGTTGCCTCTTGTTCCAAATCCTGCAGCTTCAGCGCGTTCTGGATCGTCAGTTTCAACTCGCCCAGGTGGAACGGCTTCGAAATAAAATCATACGCCCCGAGTTTCATCGCCTCTTTCGTATTCTCCACATTGCCGAAAGCCGTGGCGATGATCCCGATCACCGGCATCTTGTTGTCATGAATATGACGCAAAACATCAATACCCGTCGCATGCGGCATCTTCAAATCCGAAAGCAGCAGCTCGAACGGCTTATCATTCAAAAGTTGGATCGCTTCCCGGCCATCCTTGGCTACTGTAACGCGATAGCCATCCTGCTCAAGCACCTCGCGCAGGATTTCCCGGATCTCCGGCTCATCATCCGCAATTAAAATACGCGCTGCTTCCGGCATGTCGCCGCCTCGTTGGAGTCAATTTACCGTCGCGAGTCAGAGATACGCGCAAAAAACCATCCATGCACACTCCCGCTGACATCCGTTGATATTTTGACGGTGCTTGCCGGAGGTGGCAAGGAAAAAATTCAAAATTTTGACGAACAGGTTTATGTTGTCGTGCGGATCGATGTCACAACCATGACATCGACAATGTCCGCATCCGTGCAGCCGCGAGAAAGATCGCTCATCGGCTTGGCCAAACCCTGAAACAACGGCCCCAGCGCTTGGCAGCCGCCCAAACGCTCGGCAATCTTATACGCAATGTTGCCGCTGTTCAGATCCGGGAAGATAAACACATGCGTATGGCCCCGGATCGGGCTTTCCGGAGCCTTGAAACTGCAAATTTCCGGCGAAACCGCGGCGTCAAACTGCAATTCGCCGTCAATCACGAGCTCAGGATATTTCGCTTTCAAAATCTTGGCAGCTTGAATCATCTTTTCGATCTCGGCCGGATGCACCGCGCTGCCGTGAGTGGAATAGCATAGCAGCGAAACGCGCGGTTCAACCTTCAGCAGGTCTCGCGCTGTCTCAATCGCCGACATGCCGATGTGCGTCACCTCATCCAGCGTGGGTTGCGGAATCACTCCCGAATCGGCGAAAATAAACGCCCCGTTCTCGCCGATTTTCTCCGGAGCGCTATCCGGCTGAAGCATCAACGTGCAGCTGCTCGCCGTCACCCCCTCCTCCTTGGGGCCGATGGTGAACAGCGCCGAGCGGACTACGTTGCTGGTCAGGTTCGCCGCGCCGGCCACCGTGCCGAACACGCGATCCATCAGCACCATCGCCGAAGCGAAGTTCAACGGGCTGCTCATCATTTTAGCCGCGATCCGGTCGCTGACCGACTTGCCTTTGCGTTCGCGGCGACGGATATACTCCTGGCAGAAAACATCAAAATCGTCGCTGCGCATATGATCGACGATCTCGATTCCGCTGATGTCGATCTGATGACGCAGGGCCAGCTCTAACGCCTTATCCGGTTCGCCGACCAGCACGGGAATCGCCAAGCCCTTCTTCTTCGCCCTAGCCGCCGCGCGCAAAGTTCTCACATCGTCCAATTCGGGCAACGCAATGGTCTTGGGATTCGCCTTGGCCCGCTCATGAAATTCCGCTAACAATGGATGCAAATGAGTGTACCGCCTTCTATTTATGTTCAGTGTTTCGTGTTCAGAGTTTAGCTCTCAGGTTTCTTGCTTTTCAAATCCTGAACGCTGAATTCTAAACTCTGAACGCTTCTGTGTTTACATTTTCATCGGCAATAAGATCAAATCCCGCAGATACGTCTGCATGTCGAACATATCGTCATGCTCCATCGCCTGCAGCATATGCTCCAGCAACACAACGCCCATCATATGCAGCGCCTTCGGACGCTCCAGGCCTTTGTCCTTCAGCGCCTGAAACACACGCTCCACCTCCGGCGGATCCTGCGAGCGAATCTGGTTTTCCAGGATATGATGCAGCGTGACATGGAGAAAGGGATCGACATCGACGCCCGGCTGGAACTCCTTCTCCAGGTGCTGATCCATATTCTCCCAGACCTCTCGAAACTCCTCATGATCGCGCATGATGAACGCCAGCAGCCGTTCTTCCTCATCCAGGCTGTGAATGTCGCGCTGAGCGATATCCCACACCGATTTGATATAATGCCGCGACAGCTGCCGGAATGCCGGCGGCTGGCTGGATTGCTCTTTTTTGGGCTGAGAAGACATGATCTGATTATCAGGGGGACAGGCAAAAATGACGAAAGCCTTTCTGCCATTTATAATTAAAAATTACGAATTTATAATTATAAATGGATGCCGCCGCATTCTCTGAGTTGCTCTGCGCCTCAGCGGCTCTGCGTGAGTTTTTTTTATCTCCCGTTCTCCTTTGTCTCCGATTCTCTCTTGGGCACATACACCCACAGCGGAGTATTCAGCATCTGGACGCGATAAATTTCCTTGTAACGTTCCTGCACAGCCGCGTTAATCGGCGGCACCTGCGTCAATTGCGTGTTGATCAGCGTCACGGGCAATCGCTGCTCGAGCAACGCCGCGCCGATGCTTTCCGCCTTCGCCACGCCATCCGCGTCCTGCCCAGTCACCTTTTTCTCATTCCAATACTTGATGCGCCAGATAAAGTGCTCCGAATATTCCTCATACAGCGGCCGCTGGCTGACGAACGCCAGATGCGGCGGGCCGACGATAAACTCCCCGGGCTGCGAGTTCGCCTGAACCAAGTCCACAATCTCGCGCACCTTGTCCGCGGACAGTTCCGCCTGCTGCTGGCCCTTGGGCGATTGCGTGCGCAGATCCGCCAGAAATCGAACCGGCAGACGCTGCCCGCCGAACGCCGGAAGCGCCAGATAATACTCCGGCTTGTCCGGATGCGGCACAACCACATTCGCATCCTTCAGCAGACTCAGCGTTTTCAGCTGGCCGCTGTAAAACGACCGTGGAATCAAAATCGCGCGCGAAATAAATTGCAAACCAAAAATCTGCAATCCCAGCGTGACCAGCCAAAGCGCCGCCAGCCCCCCGGCGAGGCAGCGTCCACGCGCAGGCAGAGCGCTGATCCCGCGCAATCGCTCATACGCCCATGCCGTCGCCGCCGCCGCCATCACGCAAAGCAGCGGCTCCCCGATAGTGAAGATATAATCCATCGTCGCGCCCTTGGACACGAAGCCGATCGACATGTACGACCAGAAGATAAACGTGCCCAGCAACCAGCGGCGGCGCATTGGCAGCGGCTCATCGGCGCATGCTATCTCCGGCAAAGGCTGCACAGCCGAGGGCGGCTGTGTCATATCGCCCTTCCAGAATGATTCGCCATAACGCAGATACAGAATCAATCCGAGCACGCCCCACACCAGGTAATAAAAATCATAGGAGAAAATCTTGTAGCCTTCGCGGATCAATTTATACGTGATGTAATGAGGCAGCCCCGCCGGATACAGGATTTTATTCGGAAACGTGCCGACCTGATTGAAAAACACATTGCCGAGGTAATCCGAACCGCAGGCGTAAAACAGTCCGACAATTGCCAGCCAGCCCAGCCCGCACGGCAACGCATAAGCCAGCAGCAAACGCCGGTCGAACAGCAGCAGCATCAGTCCGACCCAGCAGATATACGGCGCCGCCGTCATATTCGTCAGCACGGCGCCCAGATGCAGTGCGCCGGCCGCAATCATCGTCTTGCGCGATCCGACAATCATCGCATAAAAGCCGCTGAGCAGAAACGCCAGCATCAGCGACTCGCTTTCGTAGCAGAAATTCCACCAAAAGCCGATCGGAATCAGCAGGTAATACAGCGCGGCCAGCGCGGCGATCAGCCGCGAACGAAACAGCCGCAACGCGATCATCGCCAGCAGCGTCATCATATACAGATGAATGATCACGCTCGTTGTACGGATGAAATAAATGCCGATGATCGGCTCTGCGCTGAATAGGCGCGCAAAGCGCAGCACGAGCGAGCCAAGCAGCAGATGCAGCGGCGGCTGCGGCGCGAGAATGTCGCGATACAGCAGCAGCCCATCCGCGATGCGCGAGGAGATGTACAGATAATTGCCGTCGCCAAAGTCGAGGTAAGCCAGCGAAACATGGCTCAGCGCGACAACCGCATAGGCGAGGCCCAATGCAATCAGCCAGGCGGCTAATCCGCGATTCCGCTTCATCGTTGCAGTCCCGTCAGCCAGGATTCCACGGGACGATACACCTTGACCCCCTTCGGTCCCCAAAGCACGAGTTCATCCGAGCCGTCGGCGTCCAGATCGCCCAGCGTCATGCCGAGCTGCGTGAAGTTCGTGTTCGCGTGATACAACAACGCCCCCTCCGCATCGAAAACTTTCAACTCGCCGGCCATCGAAACCGCCGCGGCCACGTCCGACTCGCCCCAATGTCCGGCGGCGATGGACACGATTTCATCATGCCCGCTGGGGATGATCTTCTCGCGCCAGACCAGCTCGCCCCCGGCGTCCATCAGCGCCAGTTCCTCGTTCGCGCCCGATCCGGCGCACAGCACGGCGCGCTCATGCCGGCCGAAATCTGCCACCGGCAGCACGCGCATCGTCAACAGGTCCGGATCGAAAACATTGCGGCTGCCGTTATACGCCAAATTGTTCCCCTCGTCCAAATCGAAAACCTGCACCGGGCCGCGAAAGGTGACGCTCAGCCCGTCCGGCGCGCCGTCGGCGTTGGCGTCCATCACCCCCACCGACCACGCATTGATCAGATCCTGCCGCTGCCATTTCCGTTCGCCCAGCAGCCAATCCAACAACGCCACGCCGCCGTGCGCATTAAATCCCAGCAGCAGCTCATCCACCCCATCGCTATTCACATCCACCGCCGCCGCGCTGAGCAGATGATGCTCCGGCTTCTCGGAATACAGCGGTTCGCCCGGACCATCGAGCAGCGCGAAAAACGGTTTTTGAGCGTGTGAATTCCATACCAGCCACGCCAATGGCTGATCCTTTCCCATGAGCACCGGCAAAAATTTGCCGAAATGCGCCGACCGTAACAATACCGTCGTCGCCTCGTCATCCATCCGCGCATAACAAAGTCTGCCCGGTATTTCGAGCTCCTCCTCCGGCAGTTTGCCCGGCGGCGTGCACCAATACAGCATGCCGTCATGCACCGTGGCATGCGTCACGCCTGTATGCTCAGGCTGCCAGGCGAGTTCCAGCGCGCCGATGCCTTCCACTTCAGACAGCCCGGAGCGCGGCACAGGAATCGCCTCGCCCGCCAGCGCGCGTTTCAGATGGTCCTGAATGAACGGCTCAATCGCGCGCAATGGAGGATCGTAAAAATAGGCGTAGCGCGACTCCTCGTCCAGCAACACCAGCCTGTCGTCGTCCTCCAGGTTGAAATGCTCTCTGAGCTGGCTGTTCGGATCGCGCAAAACGATCCACTCGTTCTTCAGCGACTCCAAAAACGGCGGCAGCAACGGCGACGAAGTCAACGCGCGATCCACGATCACGACGCGCAGCCGTTCCGATACAAAATCCCGCGTCACGGCGTCCAGTTCGCGCAACCCCTGCCGCCAATCGCCCCGGTCGCTATTGAAAAAATAAATCAGCAGATGCGTCTCGCGAAACTCGCGCAGTTGCCGTTCCCCCTCGCCGTCCAGCATGTCCAGGCGGAATGGATACGCCCGCCGGCCAAGCAGGTGCAGGTCCATCCGGTTCAACGCCGCCGGACGCTTGAACTGCGCCTCCCACTCCGCCGGACTCATCACTTGCTGCATCCCCGGCTCCGGCCTGAACACGAACTGAGTCTCGTCGCGCGCCGCCTCTTCGCCTGCGAACGTAAAGCGGAAATCCAGCCACATCCTCGGCGCCTGCTCCAGCGCCTCGTCCGGAAAGCCCTGCGCGCCGGATTGCTTCAGGAAATCGATCAGCAGCCGCGTGGGCAAGCCGCTCTCCGGGTCCAAGCACAACAGCATGTCCGCCGTGGGCTGATCCAGCCACAGACGCACGCCCTCGCCGTCCAGCCGCTTGACCTCGCGCACGTCCATCATCAGGTAGTTCCCGGCGTCGCCGTGCAGCAACATCCGCAATGGAATAAAAAACGGATCGAGCAGATACGTGCGCCGGTCCATTGTCACGTCCATATCGCGCACCGGCCGCGGCGGCTCCTTCCAATACTCCTCGGTCAACGAATTATAAACCCACGCCTGCTCGCCGTCGCTGACATGCAGCATCTCCTGCCGCCAGCCGCGCAGACCCGGTCCGTCGATCCAGTAACGAAAGACCTTGTCATCCTTCACGGTCAATTCCAGCGTCGCCGTCGTGGACACATCCGCCTCGCCGAGCTGCTTGCGATACGTGCAACGCACTGCGGTGTAAACCGGCAAGGCGTTCAATTTCCGTCCCGCCTCGCGCGCAAGCGCCTCAGGCGTCCGCTCCTGCGCGGAAACAGACGCGCCCTTCCCGGCTGCAGAGCCGGCATCCTGTTGCTCAGGCTCTCCGCAACCGGCCAGCATCCACGCCAGCGCAAAAACGCCAAGCGCAAAAACGCCGGATGACGCGCGGCGGCGCATCCGGCCGGAAATCCAGGTTCGCAGCACGAACCTGCAAGCTGTTCGATTGGTGTTCAATGAAATATCGCTCATGCGACGCGCAACCGGGACGGCTACGCCCTTTTTGCCTGTGGTCATCCGCGCGACTTCAACGCCTTCTTCGCGCGCTCCAGAGCCTCGACAGCCTGCTGTTTGGCTTTTCCGCGGCTATCGGCCAGCGACTCCTCAGCCTCCTCCAGCGCTTTCAAGGCCCGGCCGCGCGACAAATTCCAGCGATCCTGCGCCTGTTGCAACTGTCGCGCCTCGCGCTGATAAACCTTCGAGCGGTCGCCGCTCTTAATGATCAGGAACTCCAGGATCAACGCCGTCACCATGCAAAAAAACCACGGATTCGTCAGCGCCCGGCGCACTGGCTCCACCGTCTGCGCCCAAATCGCAAGGCACGCCGCTGCGATCGCCAGCGTGATCACCCACTCCAGCAACGTCTGCGGCCAGATGCGCACCTTTTGCTGTTTCGGTCTACGTTTGGGCACCTTCACGACAGCCATCTTGCCATGATCCTTTTCGAGTATTCAGCGCCGAGCGCTCGGAAAAACAATTTCATTTCGCAATGCATTGACCATACCCGATTCCATCGCCAATGCAACCGGAAAACAGGCTATGCGTCAATCGAACAGCGTCGATGATGCATTTCATACGTTCGATTTCCAATCGCCAAGCATCCGGCGCAGCGTAACGAAATTCGCCAAACATCAACAAGAATGATATATTTTGCTTGATGCAAGCCAGCATTCAGCCTATGACTTGTGTTCAGTCCGGCCGATTGCCGGGTTGCCGCTATTCATTATATCACGAAACGGAACGACTGACTGGTGAGGATCCTATCATATTTCCCGCTTCGCGCACGCGCCGCGCTGCTGGCCCTGTGCCTGGCCGCCGCCGCTTACGCGCAGAACGCCATCAAGGTGGAAACCATCGTCTTCGAAGGCAACGCCCGCCTCGAAAGCATCGAACTGCTTAAATCCATGCCGTTTAAACCCGGCGACGAGCTCGACCTGGCGCGGAAGACCGATCTGCTCAAAAGCATCAATGAGGCGCTCGCGCCGCTTGGTTATCTGGCGCTCGACATGCAGCACAGCGGCGGTGAAATTCGCATCACCCTGCGCGAAAGTCCGGAGCTGCTTAACATCCACGTCTCCGGCGCCAAGGCCATCAAGGAAAAAGACATCATCAAGGCCGTCCCCTTTAAGGAAGGCGAGTTTCTGCCCATCGACGCGGAATTTCGTGCGCGCCAGGCCATCGAAAAACTTTACGAAGACGAAGGCTACGAAGAGACCGAAGTCGAAGTGGAACTTGAAAAACTGGATTACGCCGGCGCCGAAGGCAAACAAAACCTGCGCATCAGCGTCAAGGAGACCGCGCGCCAGCGCATCAAAGACGTCAAACTGATCGGCAATGAAAACATCAGCTCCATGCGCATTCGCATGGTCATGGCGAACAAAGGCTCCTTCCTCTTTTTCAAGAACTACTTCAACTCCCGCGAATTCGAGGAAGACCTGAAAAACATCGAACTGCTCTATCGCTCGCTGGGCTATCTGGATGTGAAAGTGGAGCGCGGCGAATTTGAAAAGGCCAAGGACGGCAGCTGGATCAGCCCCGTGATTCGCATCGAGGAAGGTCCGCGCTATGAAATCGGCTCGATCCGCTTCAGCGGATACCGCATCTTCGGCCTCGGCGAAATCCAGGAGCCTTTCCTCGAACTCCAGGGCCGCATCTACGACGCAAGAGAGCTCAGCCAGGCCATGGACGCGCTCAAGCGGCTCTATGGCGACAGCGGCTACATCGACGCCAGTTTCGCCACGGACGAAGAGCTCGACGACGAAAACAACATCGTGAACCTGAAAATCGATATCGAAGAACGCAACCGGGTGCAGATCCGCAACGTCTTCATCGAACGCAAAGAATACGAAGAACTCGACGTGGACTCCACCTGGTTCCATCGTCTGATGAATAAAATCTCGCCTCCGCTGAAGGAATCCCTGATCTACAAGGAAGCGGACCTTGAGCCGGGCGAGCCATATCGCACGATGGACGAACTCAAAGCCGAACGCCGGCTGCGAAGGCTGCGCATCTTCAAGACAGTCGACGTGGAGCCGGTGATCACTGATGATCCGGAACAGCGCGACGTCCGTATCTTCGTCGACGACCTGCTCGGCCGCTCCGTGTTGAACTTCGGCGTCGCATACAACGAAGAATCCGGCGGCGCGATCTTCCTCAGCTACACCGAAGCCAACCTCTTCGGCGAAGCGCGCACCTTGCGCCTGAATTTCTTCCTCGGCGTCGAAACGCAAAACATCAACGTCACTTACAGCAATCCGTATTACCCGATGGAGGGCCTGCTGGAAGGCGGACTCATCCGCCGCGCGCTTGGCCGCGACGAGGATGATAACTTCTTCGACGAAGCGCGCAAACGCTACTCCCTGTCCTACTATCAAATCCAACGGCTCGAATACGATGAAGACCACGTCGGCGGCTCCATCGGCTACAGCGGCGACATCGACGAATTCCGCTCCAGCGGCGTCAACTTCACCCTCGAACACGTCAACCTGACGCGCGACAACCCGTTCATCGGCTCCGACTTCGACAACAGCTACATCGTGGCCAAAGCAGGCCGGACCTGGACCTACGACAGCACCGACGACTTTTTCTTCCCCACGGAAGGCGTGGACCGCGCCTTCACTGTCGAAGCGGGCGCGGCCGACGGAGCGCTGCTCAAGGCCAGCTGGGCCCATTCGAGCTACAAGCAGCTCGGCAGCCGCCTTGTCTGGTCGCGCACCTTCAAAGGCGGATTGCTGCCTTATGACGCGGACACCATCGGCCTGAGCGAACGCTTCTTCCTCGGCGGCGACAACGACATGCGCGGCTACCAGTTCCGCGGCGCAGGACCGAAGGATCCCATGGATTCCGACGCGGCCACCGGCGGCGCCACAAAACTGCTATTCCAGAACGAACTGCGCTACCGCTTCAACGACGGCGTCTACGCCCTCGGCTTCGTGGACATCGGCGCGCTGGGCGAAGGCGTCCTCAATCCCGATGCGCCGCGAGTCAGCGCCGGCGGCGGCATACGCATCCAAACCCGCCAGCCCATGCCCTTGCTGATCGGCATCGACCTGGCGCAATCCATTATCGACGAATCCGAAGACGAAACCCGATTCGTCCATTTCCGGCTAGGCCCCGCCTTTTAACGCCGGATCGCATCCTGAAAAAAACGCACGCAATGGCGTCTTCGCTTGAATAAAAGGCGCAGCTTCGAGTATTGAATCTCCGGGCATTGCCCCATGCCCCGGGCGCATTATGGCTTTATCCAATGTCTTGCTCTTGCTCTTGCTCTCAATCGGATTCGAGTATCCGGGCCGGAATTTGGATCCAAATGGCTGACGCTGTGTAGAATAGAAATATCCGGATGCGTGAAGAGGAGGTTTATCCGAGCCAGAGCAAAAGTCCGAAGCATAAAATCCAGACAAACTTGAGTTGCGCCCCCCAGGCTACAGATCGCTGTAAAAATTCTTGCTCCCGCCCCTGCTCCTCCATACAATCATGCTGTTCGATCATAAGTCCGGCGCGCCCGTTCATGTGATCGCAGGTCTTTTATGTTCAAAGCCACGCGCTCCAGCGTAGCTTCTGTTTTCATGTCAAGCCGCCCCATGGACGGCAAGGGTTCGTCTCCGTTAAACCGCGAATCTATCGCCGTCGCGGATGAAAATCGCGCGCCGGCGGCTCGAAAGCCCGAAAACAGGGAAGTGAAAATAGCGTCATCATTCAAACGCGCACATCGTGCGCACTGCGGCGAATATGGCTTATCACAAACTCAGCACCGATTCGGAACACCGTCTCGCCCGGGCGAAGCGCTCGCTTGAAGGACTGTCCGTCGGCGACGCCCTGGGCGAACAATTCTGCCACGATGTCTCTGTTCAGCTCATCGCCCGCTGCCAGACGCCGCCGGGCCCCTGGTCCTGCACTGACGAAACCGTCATGGCCAGCTGCATCGTCGAAATGCTCGAAGACAACGAGAGCATCGACCAGGAACTGCTGGCGGATTATTTCGCCGCGCATTACCTCAAGGATCCTTATCGCGGATACGGTTCCAGCATGCAGCTGCTGCTGCGCAACATCGCTGGCGGAGCATACTGGCGCACAGCCTCGCACGACGTTTTCGGCGCCGACGGCACGGACGGCAACGGAGCCGCCGCGCGAGCGGCGCCTGTGGGGGCCTATTACGCCGACGACATCGACGCCCTGATCCACAACGCCCGTCTTTCCGCCGAAATTACGCATAATAATCACGAAGCCGTCGCCGCCGCCATCGCCGTCGCCGCCGCGGCTGGTTTCGCCTGCAGCGCCGCCGGATTGCTCACGCCCGAAAGCGGCAACCACATGCTCCAGGTGACGTACGAACACACGCCGGAAAGCGAAACACGCCATGGCATCGCTCGCGCCCTGGAAATCAGCCGACACGAAACCGTGATCAACGCCGTGCGCGAACTGGGCAACGGCGCCCGCCTCACCGCGATGGACACGGCGCCCTTCGCCCTCTGGTGCGCCGCGAAACACATGGGGAATTTCCGCAAGGCGATCTGGGAGACTATCGAAGGACTCGGCGATCTGGACGCCAACTGCGCCATCGTCGGCGGCGTGGTGGCTTGCAGCATTCTCCCACAGGACTTCCCCCAGGACTGGCGCGCCAAACGAGAGCCCCTGCCCCGCTGGAAGACATTCGATATGATTGAATAAAGCGTTTCGGGAATTTTTCGCCGCCTGGAACGGAACGCAACAAACCGCGGGAAAGACATTCAGCAGCTCCGAGTGAGAATTGCATTTTGTAGTTTCCTATCTATTATTATAATGGAAAGATGGCTCATAGTTATATAAATGGAATAAGACGCGCAGAGGCCGTTCATGAGCGAAACGTACGACAATGGCGCGGCGGAGTCCGCGGCCGAAGAAAACAAAGCTATGGAATCCGGCGAGGAGAACGCGGCGCCGAAGGTTGAAAACGCCGCAGCCAAGCAGCCCAAACCCGATCCGGGATTCTGGGAATTGGCGGAGCGCACAGTCTCGCTTTGTCTGCGCGTCGGCGTGGTCGTCTGCTTTTTCGGCCTGGTTGCGATCTGGAGCTTCAAGCGGGATCAAGCGGAGCATCCTGCGATCGAGCTGGATCCCGCCGACGTGGCTTATTCCCAAAGCGACCAGGGGGCGTATTTCCAATACGGCGAACTGGACCCGGCGTTCATTTATCCCGGCATGGACAAAACCCAAAGCACTGCCGTGACCGTGGAAGGCCAGCGCGCCCATATCGGGCAGTTCATCACCCACGATTCGCGCCGGCGCGTATACAGCTATTACCAGAACAAGTGGGCCGGAAAAAACTGGGAGATCGTAGAAGACAAAAGCGATAAAGACACCTGGAGGCTCAACGCCATTGACAGGGACAACGAAGTGCAGTTCACCGTAGCGATCCGCGATTACGACGCCTTCAACACCCACGTGGCCTTCACTCGCAAGCCCTATACCGAGAAAGACGACAAAGGCGGCGTGAGCACAAGCATCGCGGACAGCCTGCTGCCCAAGCCGCGCGGCAGCAACGAAGCCTATGAAGTGGCGCCGGCGCCCGGATCGATCTGGGGCATCACACGCACCTATCTCCTCGCCGACGGACCGGATATCGCGTACAATTACTACACGCGTGAAATGCTGCGCATCGGCTGGAGCACCAGCCCGCTGCCGATCCGCGAGTTCGCTCCGGGCGGAAGCAGCCGCCACGCCATGTTCAAACTCAACGAATATTCCTGCATGTTTTCCGTCGAGCGCTGCGACGATCCGGCCTGGGGCTCCGTGGCGACATTCGTGATTTTCTAACATAATCGTCTTCAGCGCCGCCCGTTTCTTCCGATAAAATATGGGCATGGCGCTTTTTTATTGACCCGGACGCGCGCTTGGAGCATTGAATGCCCTACCAGCGCATCAGCGACTTGGGAAGCACCGTAAACATACGACCGAGGTGGAGACAATGTTTCACTTCGAAGGAAAACTGAATGCCGATGACGGCCTGGAGCCGCTGGCTGAAGATCTGGAAGAGTGCGAGTGGCCTGTCGAACTCGTCCGCGAGGGCTTCGACCAAACATGCCTGCGCAATGGCAAAGGCTCTCCCGTTGAACTTGAAATGGATCCCGCCGGCGGGGCCGAATTCATTTTCGAAGGGACGATTCACTCCAATGACGAAGAAGAAGCGATCGCGCTGATCCAATCCTTCTCCGATTGCCTCGCCGAAGCCGACGCTTCGCATCGCATCGACCTTTTCGATGAGGACGACCGCCGGATTGACCGCTTCGTTTACCTCTGGTTGGACGACGAGGATGACGAGGACGACGAGGACGATGAAGAGGATGAGGACTACGAAGACGACGATACGCTGGACGACGAGGACGACGATTACTTCGACGACGAAGACGATGATGGCTGACGCCACGGTGAACGGAAGGAAACGATGACTGAACCGTTGAACGATCTCTCACGGCTTTGCATTCATACGATTACGACCAAAAACTGGAATCTGGAACAGGCGATTGAAGGCTACGTGCAGGCCGGCGTGCCCGGCGTCACAGTCTGGCGCCAATGGCTCGACGGCATCGGCGCGCCGCGCGCCGGCGAGCTGCTGCGCACATCCGGCCTCGACGTCGTCAGCCTCTGCCGAGGCGGTTTTTATGTCGCCGACACCGAGGCCGGCCGCAGCGAAGCCGTAGACGACAACCGCCGCGCCATCGACGAGGCCGCCGCCATTGGCGCGCCGCTCGTTGTGCTTGTCTGCGGAGCGCAACCCGGCGTGCCCCTGCTCGATGCCCGCGGCATGATCCGCGACGGCATCGAAGCCTCCCTGAGCCACGCCACCCAGTGCGGTGTGAAGCTCGCCATCGAACCCCTGCACCCGATGTACGCCGCCGACCGCTCCGCGATCAACACCATCCGCCAGGCCAACGACATGGCCGAGGCCATCGGCAGCCCCCATTGCGGCGTCGCCGTGGACGTCTACCATTTATGGTGGGATCCGGAACTGGAAAGCGAAATCCGGCGTTGCGGCGAGGCCGGACGGCTCTTCGCGTTCCACGTCTGCGACTGGCTCAGTCCCACGCGCGACCTGCTCAACGACCGCGGCCTGATGGGCGACGGCTGCATCCCTATCCGCCAGATCCGCGGCTGGGTCGAAGCGACGGGCTTCCACGGCTACAACGAAGTGGAAATCTTCAGCGACGAACTCTGGCGCCTCGATCCCGCCGACTTCACCGGAAAAATCAAAACCGCCTACCTCCAGCACGTCTAAGCGCCGCCGCATCTCTCACTTCAGATACGGAGGCTAATCTTTTTAATCATGACTCCTTATCAGCGCTGAAAGCGCTGCGTAATTCAGCCCAGACCAAAGCGTAGGCCGCTTGCGGCCGTGAGCGCCGGCCTGGGTATGCGGATAAAAACATCCCAGGCTGGCTGGATTTTTGCTCTGCAAAAATCATGACAGCCGTGTTTTGCAGTTTCGAAGATTAAGAAAGTTGCGCCCTTAACGTGCAGCTGAAGGATTTCTCGCTTGCAACCCAACTCCGTTATCGTATAACCTATTTGTATCGCCGAAAGATCCAGGCCGGGCGCCATTCATGAATTTCAGATTGAACGGTACTCGAAATTCTTGCCGCATCCATAGCATGTGGCACAGCCGCCCTCGGCTGTGAACCTGTTTCATTCGGCAAAAACTTTTGTGAACTGATTTTATGGCGCCGTTTTTAATGTGGTTGATGGAAGGATCTAATGAAGCGAATCGAAATATTTTGTGAGATCAAGCTTGCTACGCTGATCACGCTGATTGTTGCCATTTCAACGGCATCCTTCGCCTCGGATCAATACGTCAAGCCGGGAGCAACCGGCAGCGGCGCATCCTGGGACGACGCCCTTGGCAGCATTCAGGCGGGAATCAACGCCGCCGGCGCGGGCAACACGGTCTATGTCGCCTGCGGAACTTACGCCGAAGCGATCACGATGAAATCCGGCGTTTCGGTCCGTGGCGGCTACGAAGGCCTCTCCGGCTTTCCCGGAGTTTGTTATACGCATCACGGCGCCACAATCATCGACGGCTCCGCGGCGCGAAACGGTTATCCAGCATATCACGTAGTAATGATGGATTCGGTGACAGACACCTTGCTCGAGGGCTTTACGATTGCCGGGGGAATTGCCAATGGCGTATCCGATGATTTCGATGGAGCTGGTGTTTATTGTACAGGAGTAAACGAGACGAACACGATATCCAGGTGTTGGTTTTCCAACAACATTGCGAATCAATATGGCGCTGGTATGTATTTGTATTCATCCTCTCCTGTTGTGACCGATTGTTTGTTCTCCGGAAATTCGGCGCAAACGAGTGGCGGTGGAATGTATGCGGATTCATCCGATATGGCAGTGACAAATTGTGTGTTCTCTGGTAATGCGGCATCCAAGACTGGCGGCGGAATGGATCTATCTTCATCCGATATCGCGATGACATATTGTGTCATTTCAGGCAATTTTACAAACGGGGCGGGCGCCGGAATGCGCATATCTGAATCCAATATTGCAGCGATGAATTGCGCAATGATCAATAATACAGCAAAATCAGGCGCGGCATGTATGAGTGTCAATTCTTCCGACATTGAAATAACGAATTGCATCATCAGCTATAATCAAGGAGACTCTGATAGCTGCCTGAATTTTTATCAATCACAGCTGTCGATGACGAACTGCACGTTGAACGGCAACCAGAGCGAATCTGATTATGGCGGCGGAATAACTCTTTCCGATGAATCCCAAGCAGAGATTGTAAATACGATTTTTAGCAATAACAAACATGCAATTTATATAGTCAGTGACATCTGGCTTGGTGACAGCGTGCTTTCTGAGCTGAGCCACTGTCTGTTTTACAACAACACGGATGGAGATTACTATGACTCCGTGAGCGGTTCTTTGACGGGGAGCAATGCGATCAACTTGTTCGTCGGCGCAACGTCAGACTGCTATAGCGGCGATCCGCTGTTTATTGATGAAACTAATTATGATTTCCATTTGCAGAATGGCTCTGCAGCGCTGGATCGCGGGCTCCTCTCCAGCGCTCCGGCGGCCGACGTTAACGACGTTCCGCGTCCAGGAACAGACGGCTTGGCGGACATCGGCGCGTATGAGGCTCCGGCAGAGTATCTTCCATCGACGGTGGATGTGTTCGTGCCGATATCCTATATTTCGACGGCGCTTCCTCTTTGTGTCGCCAGCCAGGTTGTTGACATCCCCTTCCTGGCCAGCGACATGGAGACCGGCATTCAATATGTCCGGCTTTATTATCGCAAGGACGGCGGCGACTGGATGCAATACGACGGAGACTATACGGCCAGTCCAATCTCATTCAACAGTTCGTCCACAGGGGGCGACGGGAATTACGAGTTCTACACGCAAGCGACGGACAACGCCGGCAACGTCGAACCCGCGCCAACCATAGCCGACGCCGACACAATGGTGTCCAGCGCGTTCACCGGACCGGTGGTTTATGTCAACCCCGATGGCGCGGACAACGGAATGGGCGCGAATTGGGAAAATGCCTGCAACAGAATTTCGTCGGCCTTGCTCATTGCCGAAGCGCATGGCGTGCCGGAAGTGTGGGTGGCGCAAGGCACGATCTACGAAGCGATCACGCTGCCATCGAACGTGGCATTGCGCGGCGGTTACGCCGGAACGGGCGATACGCGCGACATCGACGCGTATGTGACGACGATCAACGGGGAGACGGCATCCGAAAAAAGCGTAGTGACGATGTCCGGGGTGACCAGCACAACGCTGGAAGGATTCATCATCACTGAGGGATCCACCTCCGACAACGGCGGCGGCGTGTATTGTTGCGACGCAGACGATACGAATACAATCGCCGACTGTCGAATCACAAATAACAATGCGGTGAAACAAGGCGGCGGAATGTATTTGGAATATTCCAGTCCTACAGTGACGAATTGTGGGATTTATAGCAACTATACCCCTTATAGGGCTAGTGGAGGTATTTATCTTTATGCTTCACAGCCGAAGCTCTCTAATTGTATAATAGCACTAGAATATCACGGCGGAATCAATATTGACTATTCCAGCTATCCAAGGCTGGAAAATTGCTCCATTTTTAGTAATGGCGGCGGAGGTGTGAATATTTCCAATAATTCCAAAGCGATGATAACCAATTGTATGATCGATGGCAATTATTTAGAGTGGTGGACCGGGGATGGCGGAGGTATAAATGGGCGCATCTTGACGGAGCTCCCAAAGTTATGCGAAAGTACATCTGGAGACGAGAAATGACTCCCATTCCTTTTCAAGCGAGGCCTG
>JAFGJS010000028.1 GCA_016928995.1 Candidatus Sumerlaeota bacterium
AAATCTCAAAAGCTAGTGAACTTTTTGGTTTGTTTCAAACTTGTGGTGGGGGGGCGTCTGCTGCGTAGCTGAAGAGAGTTGCGCCCGCGGTTTTGAGCCTGAGAATAGGCCGTTGAGGAGCGCGCCGGTTGAATGGACATCTTCGAGCGTGATTGGCCCGGCCTTCTCACCACGGTGAATGAAATTGTAATTGTATCGTGCTTGAAACCGAATATTCTTGCTCTTGCTTTTGCACTCACTCAAAAAAAAACAGTGTGTGGTCGGGCAGGAAGAGCAAGAGCACGAGCAAGAGCAAGTGTGACAATTTCTCACAGTCATAAATATGCTGAGTGGTGAGAAATGCGGGTTAAAAGATCTTTCACGCGCGAAAGATGCGTGTGTTTTGATTCTGGGCTTGACCTTTTGCGCGCGTTTCAAAGAATGGACGGCATCTGGCGTTTGGCGCACGGGATAATTTGCGCCGCGCCGATTCGCAAATTTTCAACGATTGGCGGAAGCATGATGCGCGCATGGATGATGATCTTGCTGTTGCTTTTAGCGGCGGCGCGTCCGGCGGCGGGGCAGTCGGGCGACGCGAATGACGATCAGCGGATTGACGAGCAGGATGTGTCGGCGATCATCGATCATGCCCTGGAACGCAGGAAGGCGCCGGGCCAGCCGGATACAGACGCCGACACGGTGGTCGGCGTGACGGATGCAGTGCGGATCGGGCGCACGCTGGCGGCGCCGGATCGAATGAAAGTATTGCTGCCGGGCGGAGCAGCGCTGGAACTCGTGCGGATCCCGGCCGGACGGTTTACAATGGGTTCGGCGGGCGACGAGGGCTGGGACATCGGCGTGGAAGGGCCGGAGCATCAAGTGACCTTTAGCGTGGATTCGGCGTTTTATCTGGGCAAGTACGAAATCACGCAGGCGCAATGGGAGGCGTTGATGGGAGAATGGCCGGGCGATAAGCCGATCAAGAACTTCGGCGCCGGACCGGATTATCCGGCGTACAATATATCATGGAACGACGCGCAGAAATTCATCGCAGCGTTGAACGCGCATATACAGCGGACGAATCAGGCGGCGGCGGGATTCCGGCTGCCCAGCGAGGCGGAGTGGGAATACGCCTGCCGGGCAGGCTCGCGTGAGCGCTTCTGCTTCGGGGATTCGAAACTGGAGCCGACAGCGTCGGATGCCGCCGGCGATCTGGGCGAGCACGCCTGGTTTGCGGGAAACAATAAATCGCAGAACGGAGCAAAGCCCGTCGGAGCGCGCCGTCCGAATGCATTCGGACTGTATGACATGCACGGGAATGTGTTTGAGTGGTGCCAGGACACGTTTCAGCCGAATTATGATGAAGCGCCGGCGGATGGATCGGCCTGGGAAGTTGCGGACGCGGAAACGCGAGTGCTGCGCGGCGGCGCCTGGGCTTCGACGCCAATGCAATGCCGGAGCGTGGTGCGCATCGACTATCCGGCAGACAGCCGTTTGCCATCAGTTGGTTTTCGAGTGGCGTATGCCGCGAAATGATAATGAATTGCGAATAGCGAGTGAAATAGGGTTTGAGTACTGTTTGATGCTTGAAATTTCCCCTCATGTCATTTGAGAAACGAGCGGCGATGAAGCGAATACGACAGAGTTGGAATCTAGTGATGGCGTTGACGCTGGGATGGATCGCGTTGGCGAGCTTCCCGGCTGCTGCGGCGAAGCTGTCGCTCGGCGAGGATTCCTCCAATCCCGGCGGCGTGATCACGTTGCCGGTGGAATTGCAGATGGACGGGGCGTCTGGCGCAGTCGCCGCGCTATTGCGGTTGGAATACGATAATGAGGCGCTGGAGTTCGAGTCGGTGCGACCCGGACCGATGATGGCCAGGGCGCATACGCTGGAGGCGAATTGTCCGACCACCGGGCGATTGAACATTGTCGCGCTTGATCCGTTCGGCGTTACGCCGTTTCAGGGCACGCAAGGGCGTTTGCTCGATGTCCGGTTTCGCGTGCGCGCGGATGCCCAGCAGGGCGAATATGCCGTGAAATTCACACGGCGCAACATGCTGAGCATTCCGGCGGCTGAATTGACTTCGGTGAATGGAGCGCGCATCACACCGGCTGCGTCGCCGGGACGCGCGATCGTGCCGATGATTCCGCCGCGAATCACTATCGGCAAGCAGGATGGATTGCGTGGCAAGACGGTCACCTTGCCGGTGGAGTTGAGCGGAACCAAGGATTTCACGGCGGCGTTGCTGCGGTTTCAGTTTGACGCTGCGGCGTTTGAGAATCCACGCGTGGTCCCAGGGAAACTGATGACTTCGTCGCATCTGGCGGACTTTCATGCTCCAGCGCCGGGGCGGCTGAATGCGGCGCTTTATCCGCCCAAGGGCGCGCCGGTGTTCAACGCGCAAAACGGCGTGTTGTGCTATTTGAGTCTGGATGTCAAACAGCGCAAATTCTCCGATGGAGAGCTTTTTCCGGTTGGGTTTTACCGCGACGATCCGCGGCAGCGTCCCTTCGCGGAATTGACCTTGCCCACGGCGGAGCGGTTGTCGCCCAAGGTTGTCGAGGGACAAGTGCGGATTCTGATGCCAGAGGTTGAGTTCGACAAGGAGACGCCGCAGCTGACTTTTGGCGGGCGCGACATTGACCAAGGGGCCGGCGCGTCGCTTCCGGTGGTTTTGCGCAACGCGGGATTGGCGCCGGTGGAATTCGCCAGCGTCAAGATCGAAGGCGCATCGGCGAAGGATTTTGGCTTCGAAGGCAAAATAGACACGTCGCCGATGGATACGGGCAGCACGCGTTCGTTTGCGGTGACGTTCAATCCGAAGCGGCGCGGCAAGCGCAATGCAAGGCTGCTGATCGTGACGAACGATGATGATGAAACGACGCTGACCATCCCGCTGAGCGGCGAGGGCTGGGTCGCTCCGAAAATCGCATTAACCACGGGCAGCCTTGAGCTCAAGGCCGGCGGAGCGCCGAAACGCAGCGCGGTCGGGACAGTCTCGGATACGGAAGACTCCTCGCCGGCGTTGCGGCTGGCCGTGACAGGACTTCCCGATGGGCTGCGCGCGCAGGCGGAAAATCACGGCGGAACGGCGTATGTCCAGCTCGAGGCGGAAGGCCGCACCCCGCGCGGAGAACATAAAGCTCGCATTAAAGTAATCGACAGGGACGGGCTGGAATCCTCGGCAAAATTCAACATTCGCGTTTATGGCACGCCGCCGTCGGTGGATGTCGTGAGCGAGGTGAGCGTTGTCGCGGACGGCACAACGCGTGTGGTGACGCTGGCGCGCGTGTCGGATTTGCAGACTCCGGCGGGGCGCTTGAAGGCGCGGCTGTCATCATCGCCGAAACCGCTGACGGTCGAGCTCAGCAATGAGAACGGCGAGCTTCGCGCCGTACTGGGCGCGCCGGAAGGAATGCCAGCGCAAACCTGGGTTGTGAATTTGGAAGTCGAGGATGAAGACGGCGAGACAGCGCGTGCGATTTTGGGTGTGGATGTGAAGAGTCCATCGGCAAAAAAGACGCCAGCCGTTTCAAAGAGACCGGCGCAGCAGACCGTTTCGGAGAAAAAACCAACACCGAAGAAAAACGTGGCTCCGGTTCCAACGCCGAAGCCCAAGCCAGTGGAAAAAAACACGGACGTCTCCACAGCAAAGACGAATCAAGCAACAAAAGAAACGGCAGAGCAGAAAGAAACGGCAAAGCAGAAAGAATCAGTGAAGCCGGAAAAGGCCGTGAAACCTCAAGTAGCGGATGATAAGAATAAGACCAAGGCTGTGGAAAAGCCTGAACCAACGAAGAAAGAGGATCCGCCGACGACGAGCGGACGGACATTGCAGGAATCGGATTAATGGAGCGAATTCAACCGGAACAAATCAAGCTCTCTCGCTGCATGGCTTTGCTGGCGCTGGCGGCGTGCCTGTGCGGCTGCGCCCAGCCGAACCTGGCGTTGCTCGACGCCGCGCGCACAAGCAACCTGACCGGGATCATGCGGCAATTGGAGCGCGGCGCGAATGTCAATTACCGCGAATTGGGCTCCGGCGCGACGGCGCTGCATATGACAGCGTATGGCGGGTACAACCGGGAAACGGATTATTTGATTAAGCACGGCGCGGATGTGAACGCGCTGGATACGGATCGCTGGACTCCCTTGCATGCCGCGGCGTATCAAGGGCATGAAGCGGCGGTGCGGATGTTGATTCAAGCCGGGGCCGTTGTGGATGCGAGAGCGGAGTCCGGCCACACTCCGCTGCATCTCGCCGCGCAGATGGGACATCTGGACGTGGCGATGCTGCTTATCGGGAGCGGCGCGAACCTGCAGGCGAAAAATTCGAAGAACTGCACTCCGCTGGATTTGGCGCGGATGGCCGGCCAGCGGGAGATGGTGCGATTGCTGCTCAAGCATGGAGCGCGCAGCGGTGCGGAGAAACAGGATTAAACGCCGCTTATAATTTAAATGACAACATTTGGCAAGGCAGGGGCATGGCAAAGACATTAGCACAATTGACGCGAAAGAAACGCGATGGACGCCGCGAACCGATCATCGCGCCGTCGTTGCTGGCGGCGGATTTTTCCGATTTGAAGCGGGAGATGCGGCTGATCCGGCGGGCGGGATTGCATTGGCTGCACCTGGATATTATGGACGGCCATTTCGTGCCGAACATCACTTTCGGACCGCCGCTTGTGGCGTCGTTGCGCAAGGCATGCAAGACGCTTTACTTCGATTGCCACCTGATGGTGTCGAGTCCGCAGGATTTCTGGAAGCCATTCGTGCAGGCTGGTGCGCAGATGATCACGATTCATGAAGAGGCGCATGAAAACCTGCCTGTAGCCATCCGCGCACTGAAACGGCTGGGGGTGAACGTGGGCATGTCGATCCGCCCGAAGACCCGTGTGGCCGCGCTGGAGCCGGTTTTGCATATGCTGGATCTGGTGCTGGTGATGACTGTGGAGCCGGGTTACGGCGGACAGCAGCTGATCCCGAATACACTGAACAAGGCGCGCCAGTTGAAGCTCTTGCGGGAAAAAGACCCGAAGCGATACAAGTATCTGATTCAGGTGGACGGCGGGATCAACATCAAGACGGCGTCTTTGGCCGTGGCGGCGGGCGCGGACGTGCTCGTGGCCGGCTCATCCGTGTTTCGATTGAACAACGGCGACATCATGGCCAATGCTGCGCAGCTGAAGGCGAGCATCGACTCCCAGAAATGATGCGCCGGCCCATTGCAGGAATCGCGCCGGCCACGCGTTATTTCCAGGCTGCAAGTTTGCCAATCAGTCAAATCGTCGAAAACGTGACCTTAATATCGTATTAGCTGTGATTTTTTTCACTGGGCATCAGTGCTGGCAACGTGTTCCCCGGCGCCTTTGAAATATGATTGACTCAAAGTAAAACCTCATGGTAATATTATCGAATCAAGTGGAAGTGCGCGCTTTTGCGAAGATCAACTTGCTGCTGCGCGTGACTGCAAAACGGCCGGATGGCTTTCATGAAGTCCAGACCGTATTGCATGGCATTAATCTAGCAGATGAGCTGTTCTTTGAGGCTTTACCGCCGGATGTCGCATCGCGATTGACGCTGCTGAGGGGAGCGGCGCCGGAGTTTGAGCGCAATCTGATCGGCCGTGCATGGCGATTACTGCACGAGGAATTCCCTCATGCCGTGCATCCGGTGAATGTGCGGCTGGCCAAGGCGATTCCCAGCGGCGCGGGTTTGGGCGGCGGCAGCGCGGACGCCGCGGCGACGCTCGTTGCGCTGAACCGGCTGTTTGATCTGCAACTGGATGCGGATGCGCTGGAGCGACGGGCGGCCCAGCTTGGCTCCGATGTTCCGTTTTTCATTCGCGGCGGCTGCCAGTTTGGCGCCGGTCGCGGAGAGTTGCTGGAGCGCCTGGAGCCATTGGAGCATTTACACGGCGTCGTGGCGCGGCCCGATGTGGAAATTTCCACGGCGCAGGCTTATGGCGCTTTTACGGCCGGGACGCTGGATCAGCCGCTGAGCAAATGGGAACTCGCCGGACGCATTGCGGCGATGCGGCGCGGGCTCTACGCCGGAGCAATGGAGAATTCCTTTGAGCGGGCGCTGGGGTTTGACCGCACCGAAGGGCCGTATGCCGCGGTGCGACGGGTGCGCGCGGAGTTGATCGAAGCGGGATGCGTCCACGCGATGCTCACGGGCAGTGGTTCGGCGGTCTTTGGCGTCGCGCCGGACGCGAACCGGGCGCAAGAGATTGCGGAACGTATGCGCGAAAGCCAGCCGTTCAGCCAGGCTGTGCGCGGCGTCCGTCAAGGATGGAGGTGGATCGAGGAGGATCCGCAGGTTAGATGAGCGCCGTACGGCTGCTGAGGAAGAGGATTCAGGGCGGGCGGAGCCGGTCGGCGTGGGAGACGCCGGATTCGGCGATGAGTATCGAGCGAGCGATGGAGTCCGCCTGCACACACGAATACATCAAGGGAGGATGGATGCAATGCCACCGTTGGAAATCAGCGATGTTCGAGTTCGTCCTTATAATAAAGCGGATGACAAATTAAAAGCGTTCGCCACCATCACCTTCAACGACTGTTTCGTGGTTTCGGATTTGAAAGTGATTGAGGGGAACAATGGCTTGTTTGTGGCCATGCCCAGCCGCAAACGTAAAGACGGCAAGTTTCGCGACGTGGCTCATCCGTTGAACAGCGAAACGCGCCAGATGATCGAGGATGAGGTGCTGGCGCTGTACCGTCAGGAAATCGAGCGGATGGAAAAGGAAGGCTTGACGCCGTCCTCCGCCGATGATTTCGACGACGAGGACAGCGGCGGGGAGAGCAGTTACTCCGCCAGCATGGATGAGTTTGCGCCGATTCAACCTCCTCAGCCGAAATATGACGCGAGTCACGGCAGTGAGAGCGATGATATCGAGAATGAATTGATTTGATCTTAAGCGGAGCGCGGGGACTGGCCAGAGCGCTTCAATGAACGCCGGTCTCCCTGGAACGTTTGGCGCATAAAACGAAAACGGCCCGGATCCAATGGATCCGGGCCGTCTTCGTTTGCGGAATGGACGGGCGCGGGAGGTCTGGCGCAAAGCCGTCTCAGCGGGAGGCAGTGCGCAAATCAGAAAGCCTTGCGTCAAACCCCTGTCGCGCCGCGTCAGGCATCAGACACGGTTTACGTAAGAAAGTTGCAAAAAAAATCCTGAACTTGCCGGTCCTCAGGTGAGGTTTGCGGTTTTCCGCAGTGCGTTGTCAGCCTTCGAGCTCTTTGCGGAAGGGATCGAGGCGATGGGTCCACGGCTCGCCTGCTTCGAATTTTTTCAGTTTTGATGCGACGATTGCTAACATCGCTTCCGCGATTTCATCGGTGGTGAGGTCGTCTTTGCTGAAAACAGCGTCGTAGAGCAAGGGATCGTTGATGTTGCGTTTGAAATGGCGGCGAACCAGTTGCTCCTGCTCGGATTCGCGCCTTGTCATCTCTGCTTCCGCTTCACGTTCATTCATGTTCAGAAATCGCTGCATATTGTAGAGGCGTTTTCGACGGGAGGCCAGGATGCGGAAATGAATGCCGTAAGGGAAACTTTGCGTCAGGCAGGCGCCGCCGCGTCCAACGAGGACTACCCGGCCGGCGGCAGCGAAATCCAGCATGATTTTAAAGACACGGTTGACCACCAGGTCCTGATGTGTGTGGCCGGTGATGATCTCGCTCATCAGATCGTCGAGGACGGAGCTGTAATTTTCATTGAGCAGTTCTTCAATGGAGACTTTTAACTTGGGATCTTCGGTCACCCTGCGGCAAAGTTCTTTGTCGCACCATTGCCAGCCGCTCAGCATGGATTTGGGGTTTGGCGCGCGTTCGTTGAGGAGCTCAACCAGTTTCTGGGCGACGCGGCGGCCTCCAGAGCCGGCCATGCGCGAAATTGTGACGAATGGCATGCGTCCGGATAGCTGGTGCGAGGTTTCCATGGCGGCTTTTTTATAGCTGAGTGATTTGACCAGCGCCGCAACATTGATACCATGTTGATGCATAACAGCACCTCCTGCGGCGATCGTCTGTCATGGAAAGGCGATCCGATGGTTTTCGATCGCAGGCTAATAGCGCTATTCGCAATCTTTCCTATTCTATATATAAAATCGGCAAAATGAGCAAGAAAATTAATTAAAATTGATTCAAGCGGCTTCAAGCATTCAAGCGCAGCTTGATATTTCCTCATTGACCGTTGTCGAGTTTCACATGATGATTGCTTTCTTTTTATGCGGAGGCGCGGCGCGTGAGTGATTTATTGTTGAAATTAAAGGACGTTGAATCCAGCTTCCGGGAAGTTGAGCAGCGGCTCAGCCTGCCGGAGGTGCTCTCTGATCAGGCGGAGTATCGCAAGGTGGTGAAACGTCACGCCGAGATGGAGCCGGTGGTCAAGGCCTATGCGGAGCTCAGGCAGGCTTACGCCCAGCGGGACGAGGCGAAGTCGATGCTGGATGACAGCGATTCGGAAGTGGCGGAGATGGCGCGAAGCGAGCTGGAATCGGCCGCGGAAGCCATTGAGCGGCTGGAGGGGAAGATCCGTCTGATGCTCGTTCCGCTGGATCCCAATGATGACAAGAACATCATCGTGGAGATTCGCGCCGGCACGGGCGGCGATGAAGCCGGATTGTTCGCCGGTGATTTGCTGCGGATGTACACTCGCTATGCCGAGTTGCGCGGCTGGAAGTTCGAACTGCTGGGCGAAAATCGCACCGGCGTCGGGGGCTTCAAGGAGGTTTCGTTGAGCGTATCCGGCGGCATGGTCTACAGCCAGCTGAAGTATGAGAGCGGCACGCATCGTGTGCAGCGAGTGCCGGAGACCGAGGCGCAGGGCCGCATCCACACGTCGGCCGTGACGGTGGCCGTGCTTCCCGAAGCCGAGGAAGTGGACGTTGCGATCCGCCCGGACGATCTGCGCATCGACACGTATTGCTCCAGCGGCCCTGGCGGCCAGAGCGTGAACACGACCTATTCCGCGGTGCGCATCACGCATCTGCCGACGAACACCGTGGTTTCAATTCAGGATGAAAAGTCGCAGATCAAGAACCGCGAGAAGGCGATGAAGGTGCTGCGGGCGCGGCTGTATGAAATGGAGCAGGCCAAGCAGAACGCGGCGATCGCCGCGACGCGCAAGGCGATGGTGGGCACCGGCGATCGCAGCCAGCGCATCCGCACGTATAACTTTCCGCAGAACCGCCTGACCGACCATCGCATCGGCTTGACGCTGCACAGTCTGGATCGCGTGATGGAAGGTGAATTGGGCGATGTGATCGAGGCGCTGGTGCTGCATGATCGCACGGAGCGGCTGCGAGCGTTAGATCTGTAACTCGTTCACAGGGACAACGAGCGATGTATGCAGAGCACAAGATTGGCGTGGTGATTCCTTGTTACAGCGCGGCGGGGACGATTCGCGATGTGATCGCGGGATTGCCGGACTATGTGGATGTGATCGTGGCGGTGGATGACGCGAGTCCGGACGGCACGCTGGACGTGTTGCAGTCGATTGATGATTCGCGGCTGATCGTGGAGCGGCTGAAACGCAATCAGGGCGTGGGCGGAGCGATGGCGGCAGGCTTCCGGCGGATCTTGCAGGAAGACGCGGACATTATCGTGAAGATCGACAGCGACGGCCAGATGGATCCTGCGATGATGCTTGATCTCATCGAGCCGGTCGCCGCGGACGCCTGCGAATACGCCAAGGGGAACCGGTTTCGGCATTTCACGGAGTTGCAGCGCATGCCGTCGGCGCGAAAGCTGGGCAACATCGTGCTGACCTTCTGGACCAAGTTGGCCAGCGGCTATTGGCATGTGTTCGATCCGCAGAACGGCTATGTGGCGATCCGTTCGGACGTGTTGCGGCGCTTGAATCTGGAGCGGTTGGCGCAACGGCGCTACTTCTTCGAAAATGAAATGCTGATCCAGTTGTATTATGAATCAGCGCGGGTGCTGGATTGTCCGATGCCGGCGATATATGAGGGGCAGCTTTCCTCGCTGCACATCCATCAGGTCGTGCGGTATTTCCCGCCTTTGCTGATCAAAGGTTTTTTCGCGCGGA
This sequence comes from Candidatus Sumerlaeota bacterium, assembly GCA_016928995.1. Classification (GTDB taxonomy): domain Bacteria; phylum Sumerlaeota; class Sumerlaeia; order JAFGJS01; family JAFGJS01; genus JAFGJS01. Next base: position 10,029 of record JAFGJS010000028.1, read on the forward strand.
TGTTTTATTGCCATGTGCTGAAGGATTTCTCCGCGATCATTCCGCTTTTTTTGCTGGGCGCGCTGCTGTTTTGCTGGGGATTCTGCTTTGGCGCCTGGACATGGATTCGTTCATGGCGGACCGGCGTGGTGTCCACGACCGGCACGGTGATGCTTTCCGTGCTGCCGCTGATTCTGGGCGTGCAGATGCTGCTGCAGGCGCTGCTGCTTGACGTGATGAACGCGCCGCGGGTGGAATGGCGCAAGCAGCGAAGGCGGTGATTTACGGTTTGCGCGCGAATTGGATCAGGATGTCGCGTTCGGTGCGGAGCTGATCCAGCAAGGCGCAGAGCGAAAGTCCGGCTCGATACACCGGCGCGGCGAACGCTGAACCCGAGCTGCCAGTGGCGCGGATGTATCGGATGCGATGCGGGATCGATGCGAGCGTGACGATCGGCTCGAAGTCCGTCTGCAAATTTTCAAATCCTGCGCGTTCCAGCGCCTGCCGCAGTTGTCGCGGCTCGAAATACCAGACATGCGGGTAGGGGAAGTCCAACTGCCATAAGCGCCACAGCGGCAGACTGGCCAGGCCGCACGTGGCTTTGTACAGCAGCGTGGCGGCGCGATAGATGCCGCCGTTGCGGTTGGGAACTTTGAGCACTAAAAGTCCGCCGGGCCGTAAAATTTTATTAATTTCACGCAGCGCGTCATGCCCATGCGGCAGGTGCTCCAGCACGTCCATCATCGCCACAACGTCGAATTGCTCGCCGGGGAAATGCGCCGCGGGAAATTCGCCGTGCAAGAGCTGATGCTTTCCTGCGCGCGCGGTTTCTATGGCGATTTCGGAAGGCTCGATGCCGAATGTTTGCCATCCGCGTTCGGCTGCGACGTCGAGAAACCAGCCGAAGGAACAGCCGATGTCCAGCATGCGGCCTTTATTTGTGATGTGTTTTTCGATGACATCCAGCAGGCGGCGGCTGGATTGGTGGCGGATTTGCTCCATTGCAGCATAATAAGCCTCAAGATCGAGTCCGGCGAATTCATCTTCCGTGCGATCCACATGATGCGCGGAGGCGTCATACGCCCATAATCCGCATGTATCGCACTTCAGCAGCGTAAGTGCGCGCAGTTTTCCCGCGATGAAAAATTTTTCATCGTTGCAGGCGATGCATCGCAGGCTCATCCGATAATCTCCTTAAGGTTTTATTCCATCAAAGCGAACCAATCGATGGCGATTCCCAAAATGCGATTATCGCCTGGGAAATGGTTCTTCTCCGCGGCCGGCGCATCGATGTCGATTCGATACTCCGCCGCACTTCGATCCGCCGGCAGAGGTATGGTGATTTCCGCCCACTGAGAGCTGTGGGGGAATTTCTGCGTGGTCTGTTCCCCGTTGATCGTGATGGTGTAGTCGCGCGTGGCCCAAAAGCCGATGGCGATATGATGATAGTCCGGTCCGGGATTGGGCAGGACCAGCGACGCGTGTTTGCAAGTCCAGCGATAATTGACGCTGGTGTCGCGTTCATATTGCGGAGCGTGGAAGCCTTCCGGGCGCCAGATCCCGTCTCCGTCCGAGCCGATGTCGAACGTGATGATCTTTTGATATTCCTCAACGTTTTCCGGCGTGTACTTATAGATCGACGCGTGGTTGGAATGGAATACTCGCTCGAACCAGGGCGAAATATCGAAGGTTGTCGCGCTGATTTGTTGTGGGCGCATTGCCGCGGGCCAGGACGGTAGATAGGCGTATCGAATATTGAAGCGCTCCATGATTGCTTTGGCGCGTTCATCCACGCCCAGCGTGATGAAATGGGAACGGAGGTAGTGATAGCCGGAGGTGAAGTCCGGCTGCGTGGAGGCATAGCCCATAAAATAATTCGAGGTCATGCAGTTCGTGTAAAACAGCAGCCAGCAGCCATTGTCGCTGTGGTAATTGGTCAGCACGGTGGAGCCTGGTGGTGCGATTGTGTTTAATGCGCGCATGCACATCAAGTCGCTGTCGGTCCAGGGAGTGTAGGCTTTGCGATATTGTCCGATTCGTTCGAGGGAGCGGGTTGAATTGAAATAAAACGCTCCTCCGGCTGCGATGAACAGCAGGATGTACGCGCTGAAGGCCGGCGCGCGGGTGATGCGCTGGAGCCAAAACGGCCCGGCGGCCGCCAGCACGGACAAGCTGATCAGCCAGAGAAAGATCAGCCGGTAGGCTGTGGGCCAGGGATGGATTTTAACCAGCAAGGGCTGCAGTGGTTCGAACGCGGTCAGGAGGATTATGTTCGTCACGATCAGATGGAAAGCCAGGAATAACCTGCATGGCTTGAACGTGAAGATGGAAAAAAAGCCCAGCACAGCGGCTGCTGGCAGGAAATAGTTAGAGTTGAAACCGAATGGATGGCTCCAGAATAGTATCGAAAAACTTTCCCATGTGCGCGGCGCCCAGTTGACGATTTCGTGCAGTTTGCTTTCCGCCGAAACATAGACGCCCGCATGGCTGATGGCGAGGATGGAGGGCGCCAGGGGGGAGATCAGCAGAAGCAGGACGACGGCGGAGGCCGTTGTCAACGCGGCCAGTTTCCATTTTGAGGAATTGAGCCAGGCGCGGAAAGTCAGCAGTATGGCGGGACCGAGCAGCATGATCGTGAGGATGTCGCTGGAGTGCATGTAGAAGGTTGCCGCGCATTGGATGCAAAATAAAATCCAGTATCGCCATGACGCCAGACGGGACGCCATGGCCAGCGCGGTCAGGGCGCCCAGGACGAACATCTCCCCAATTGCGACACACCACCCGCCGTTGAAGAAGGTGTCGTAGGGGGAGAAATAACAACAGGCGAAAATCCCCGCCCAGAATGCGATTGCGCGATTCACGCCGCAGCTGAGCGCGAGGAAAACGATCCACAGCGGAATCAGGGAGATGTACAGCACGGCGCTCTGCATCATGACGATCGGGATCGGCGCATGCGTCAGGCGATGTTCCAGGGCGAGCATGGCGTGGAAGGAAAAAGGATAAAATGACGGGAGCTGGACGGTTTGATTTTTCACGATGTAATAGGTCCATTCCGCGTGATTAACCGCGTCATCGGTATGCGATCCGAAAAGCTGTCCGAAGACGGCGATTTCCAGCACGATCAGCATCGGCAGCGCGGCGAGCGAGAATCGCCATCCCAGGCGGCTGTGCTGATGTTCGAATTCGTGATCCGCTTCGGACTCGCTGGTTGAAACCACAGCATCCACGTCCGGTTTTTTATCCGCCGGAGTTGACGCCGCATCCCGGCGTTTTTTCGTGACGAGCATGGCGATGCAGATGGCGGCGACAGGCGCGGACATGATCCAGTATGCAGTCAGATTGAAGGGCGCCTGAATCAAAGCCAGGGCCTGCCCGAGAAGCGAAATGAGCAGCACGTTCAGCGGCACGGTCCACAGGCATTGTTCCAACACCGGCCGTTTGGGAAGGATGAGGCGAATGATGAAGAAGCCCGGCAGGAAATTTAGCGTGATCCAGCTGATCAGGATTTGCAATGCGATCAGGGCATGTTGAGCGTTGGTTTCGGGCATGCTTGCATCGGACCTTGATGATATGGATCGTTTAAAAGCAGCGGCCGTCGCTTGCATCGCTGGCGATTGCAAGGCGCGACGCCGCATGAGCGGATTGAGTCATAGCAGCGCATGATTCGAACCGTCAATCAAGAACAAGGGGAGCGGAATTGTCGTCGGCGTTTTTTAAACCAATGCGCCGGATCGGCGAGGTTTCCGATCCGGCGGCGCTGGTTGAACTGTATCGCTTTTTGTTTTAATTGTCGCGCAGTTTATGCATTGTCTTTCGAATCGTCCTGCTGTTCGTTTGCATCGAACATCCGCGTCTCGGCGTCGTTGATGAAGGCTTGCGGAACGTATTCCGCGGTTTTCGATTCGCCAGCGGGAGCGTCGCTGCCGGGACTTCCGCCGCCGCCATCCGGCGTGGAGCCTTCTTCGCCGATCAATCCTTCGTACATGGTGATCATGGCGATATAAATGAAGGGAATGGTGAACAGACTCCCCACGAGGCAAACACAAAAGCCAAGGTTGCCGATCAGAGAGTTGATGCAGGAGTACAATCCCAAGTTTTGGATGTCGCGCAATAAATGATTGTAAGCGAAGGTGATCGCATCGACGCTCTGGGTTTTGCCGTCCTGGATGCCGCAAAGAGCGACGGTCATGATGAACATCATGACGCCGCCGATGACGATATTCAACGCGATGGAAACGAGGGTGCCCAGGATCGGAATGATGCTGAGGATGAAGCCGGTGATCGTCATGATCAGAATGCCGCCGAAGGTGATGATCAGACCGACAAGCAAAGTATCCACGAAATGATTGCTGAAGCCCCAGAACAAATCGCCGTATGTCGTTTCCTCGTCGCGCATTTTTTTGCGGAGGAAGTACAGAAATCCCATCAGGAGCGGTCCGGAGAGGATGCCTAACAATCCGCCGCAGGTGACGAATGTGACAGCTAAAAAAATCAATGCGGCAATGATATACTCGCCCATGTTGACTTTGAATGTTTCCATGGCCCGGTTGAGCCAACCGGAGATATCGACGTTGATCGGGGGGAAGTTTTCTGTCTCTTGTTCGGCCATTGTAGTCTCCTCTCAGCCTGTTGATGGATCGCCGACGCTTGAAACGCTGATGTCTGAACATTCGGCGTCCAGCTAAACACCAATCGTTCGCCGTAAGTTAGACTGGTTTTTCCGCTGATTGCAAGTAGTTTTTCGGATTGGCGGCGCCGGCGCTGCAGCAAAGTTCATATGAGATCGTTCCGGCTTTCGCGGCTTGCTCGGTGACGCGGACCACTGCGCCATAGGAGTCGCGGCCGAAAAGCACGACTTCGTCGCCGGGCCGGCATTGCGGAACGCCGCTGATGTCCACGGCGAATTGGTCCATGCAGACGACGCCGAGGATGGGCGCGAGGCGGCTGTGAATCAGGACTTCGGCGCGATTGGATAGCGCGCGCGGCCAGCCGTTGCCATAGCCCGCGGAGACAATCGCGATCTCCATCGGCCGCCCGGCGCGGAAGGTCCGGCCGTAGCTGATCGACGCGCCGGCCTGCACGCTTTTGCGCAGGACGACGGTGCTCTTGAAACTCATCACCGGCTCGAGTTCGGGCGCGAGCGGATCCGCGCCATACAGCGCGATCCCGACGCGCGCGGCGTCGAGGGCGTAGTCCGGCCGGCGCAGCACTCCCGAGGCGGCGATGTGGACGCGGACGCCGTTCAGGCTATTTTCCGCGAGGAATTGACGCAGGCGCTTGTATTGCAGATTGGTGTATTCCGGATCGCCGTCGCAATCGGAGAAATGGGAGAACACCTCGCTGATGCGCAAACGCGGAAGCGCGCGGATCATTCGCAGTTCGCGGGCGGCCTGTTCGCATTCGAAGCCCAGACGGCCAAGCCCGGTGTCGATTTTCAACGCCACGTTTACGTCGCGGTTCAACGCTTGGGCGGCTTCGTTGACGGCTTTTGCGTCGCGCGCACCGACGACGGTCAGAGTGATTCCAGCCTCAAGCGCCTCGCGCAATCGGCTGCTGAGCAACGGCGAGAGCGCCAGGATCGGCAGACGCGCCCCGGTTTGACGCAGAGCAAGGCCTTCCTCCACCGTGTAGACGGCCAGTTCGTCAACCGCTTCGGCGGCTTCAAGGGCTTGTGCGCAACGGATCATGCCGTGGCCGTAGGCGTCTTTTTTCACCACGGCGATCAGGCGGGCGCCGTGCAAGGCTTGGCGGATGTTGCGGGCGTTGCGAATCAACGCGCCGAGATCGATTTCCACCCAGGTTCGCGGATCGGCTTCAGTCATTCAACGTGTTCTCTTTCAGTGTTCGGGAGCGTTTCGCCGTTTCAGCTTCGCAATGTTTGTTCATCGCATCAAGCACCGGGCGTTGTTGTGAATTGAGTCTTAACAATCTTACGATTTGACTTCCTGGTCTACCATGAAATATACTGATTGACAGAGTCAATGGATGAATCGGCGGCCGGTGAAGAATCTCTCCGGTTGCCGGTGTTTTGCGAGGTGAGGGATTATGATGGCGCATCGTTGCCGTGTTTGCGACAAGCAGGCGACGCATAAATTCACACGCATCGTGAACGGCAAAATTGAAGAGCAGTATTACTGCGCGGAACACGCCGATCAATACAACGAGTACGTGAAGAAACCGGACATGCAGCAGGTTCTGAACGCAATGCTCAAGAGCCTGATGGAAAACGCGGATGATCCGGAAGCCGGCGCGTTGGTCGAGGTGGACGAGTCGAAGGCGGACGATATTGTCTGCGGCCATTGCGGCTTGACGTATTCGGAATACCGTAAAACGCTGATGCTGGGCTGCGCGCGATGTTATGAATCATTCGGCGAGCGTCTGCAAAAAGATTTGCAGCGCTATCATGGCGCGGTGGAGCATGTGGGGCGCCGCCCGGGCCGCATGGCGGATAGCCGGAATGAGCGGATCCGTTCGTTGAGCGAATTGCGGCGGCGGATGGAAGAGAGCATCCACCGCGAGGATTTCCGCGAAGCGGCGCGTCTGCGCGACGCCATCCGTGAATTGGAAAAAGTCAGCGAGAACTGAAGCTTAATCTACCTGTCAGCAGCAATAAATTCAACGCCGCGTCCTTGGCGCGGCGATCATCTTTCCGGAGCGTATCATCATGTTGGAGCTTTGCCGGCACGCTGTGGGCGCAGCGCGCAGCCTGGGCGCGGATTATGCCGACGCGCGCGTCATGGAAATCCGCAATCAGCATCTCGCCACGGAAGATCAACGCGTTTCCGGCGTGCATGACGCGGAGTCGATGGGGATCGGAGTGCGCGTGATCGTGGCCGGCGCATGGGGCTTCAGCGCCACGTCGCGCCTGACGCGGCCGGATGCGGAGCGCGCCGTGCGCCAGGCCGTGGAGATCGCCCGCAGCGGCGCGGCCGCGCGCGCGACCAGGGAATTGCACTGGGCCGATGAACCCCCGCATGTTGCGGAGTATCGCACGCCGGTGCGGAAAGACCCGTTCGCCGTTCCAGTGGAGGATAAAATCGGCTTGTTGCTGGAGGTTAATAAGCGCGCGTTGGGCGTCAAGGGCGTGACCAAGTGCTATTCGCACATGCATTTCCGGCGGCAGCATCGCTGGCTGGCCACGAGCGAAGGGGCGGCCATCGAGAGCGACGTATGCACCTCCACGGCGTGCTGCACAGCCACGGCGGTCAATGGAACGACGGCGAAACAGCGCTATCTCGAGGCCACGCCGTGCAACATCGGCTATGAGCACATCGAGCAGACGCCGTTCCTCGAAGAAGCGGAGCGCGTGGGCGCCGAGGCGGTGGAGCACCTCAGCGCGAAATCCTGCCCCAGCGGACAAAAGGATCTGATCCTGCTGCCGTCGCACCTGGCGCTGACGATGCACGAGTCCATCGGCCACGCCACGGAGCTGGACCGCGCCATCGGCATGGAGGAGAGCCTGGCCGGTTCAAGCTTCGCCACGCCGGACCAGATCGGGAAACTCAAGTATGGTTCGCCGATGATGAATGTCGTGGCGGACAACACACTGCCGGTCGGTTGCGCTTCGATGGGCTTCGATGACGACGCGGTGGAGTGCCAGCGTTACGACCTGGTGCGCGAGGGCATGCTCGCCGGCTTTATGTGCAGCCGCGACACGGCGCACGCGATGGACGCGGCGCGAAGCAACGGCAGCTGCCGCGCCGACTCATGGGGCAGCATCCCGATTGTGCGGCAGTCGAATTTCAGCCTCGAGCCGGGCGAGGCGCCGCTGACCCTGGAGGAACTGATCGCGGACACGAAGGACGGCATCCTGATCGACGGCATGGGCTCCTTCAGCATCGACCAGAAGCGCTACAATTTCCAGTTCGGCGGCGATTGTTTCTGGGAGATCAAGAACGGCAAGCTCGCCGGGATGCTGAAAGACGTGACCTACTGGGCGATCACAACGGATTTCTGGGGCTCGCTCGACGCGATTTGCGACCGGCGTTTCTGGGAGCCGATCGGCGTGATGAACTGCGGCAAGGGCGATCCGATGCAGATCGCGCAGATGTCACACTGCACCGCTCCGGCTCGCTTCCGCCAAATCAACGTCGGTCCGGCGAATCGCTAATTCAGCGCAGAGCCATAAATGAATGACAACTGATGGAGGAATCATGGACGAGGCGCAAGCGGTTGAGATTCTGGAAAGTTTGCTGAAGCATGTGGATGCGGACGGGGCGGAGGCTTCGTTTCATTCCGGCGCGCGATTCACGGCGCGATTTGCGGATAATCGTCTGACGCAGAACGTGCAGGCGGAAAACGCGACAGTGAGTCTGGCGGTCTCGTATGGCCAGCGGCACGGCGGGGCTTCAACGAACGATCTGTCGCCGGAGTCGCTGAAGGCGCTGGCTGAGCGGGCGCAGGCCGCGGCGCGAGTCTCGCCGCCGGATCCGGAGCATATGCCGCCCGTGACGCCGGAGGAGGCGGGCGAATATTCGCAGGTGGAGGCGTGGGACGAGGCGACGGCGGCGCTGCCGGCAGGAGAGCGGATCGAGGCGGTTTGCGCGGCAATGAAGGATGTTGAGGCCGCGGGATATCGTCTCTCCGGCGCGCATACTTCCAGCGCCGGTCTGCACGTGTTGATGAATTCGGCGGGCGTGCGTTGCGCGCATCGCTCAACCGAATCGGAACTGCATTGCACCGCGCTGGGCGATCATGGCAGCGGCTGGGCGCAGGCGACAAGCGTGCGGGACGCGGACATCGACACGGCCGGCGTGGCGCGCGAGGCGCTGGAGATTGCGCGGGCGGCGCAGCATCCCACGGACATCGAGCCGGGGCGGTATACCGTGATCCTGCGGCCTGCGGCGGTTTGGGAGATGATCCCGTTTTACCTGGTCTGCGATGCGAAGGCGACAGACGAAGGCCGCACCTGTCTGCGCGGCAAACTTGGTACGCAGATCGTGGACGAGCGGGTGACGTTACGTTCGGAGCCGGCGTTCGCGGCGTGTCCCGGCGCGCCGTTCCAGGGAGACGGCATGGCGTCGTCCGGATTATCCTGGATCGGCGGCGGTGTGCTGAAGCATCTGTGCACGTCGCGTTATTGGGCCAGGCAGTCCAAACGGCTGGCCACGGGCTGGCCATCGAACCTGATTTTCGACGGCGGCGAGGCTTCGCTGGAGGAACTGATCGCCTCGACAGAGCGCGGGATTCTAGTGACGCGATTCTGGTATATTCGCGACGTGGATCCGATGGAGTCGCTGCTCACGGGGATGACGCGCGACGGGCTGTTTCTGATCGAGGACGGCAAAATCAGCCGGCCGTTGATTCAGCTGCGCTTCAATGACAGCGTGCTGGGCTGTTTGAACCGGTTGGAAGCCATCGGGCAATGCGAACGGGTGGAGAACACGTACGTGCCCGCGTTGAAGATTCGCGATTTCAACTTCGCCAGCAAAACGAAATTTTAACGGATCAGTGTGGCACGGGCGTCTCGCCCGTGTTCCACGGAAGAAAACTTGGATTTTTCCGCGAAACTCATGGGCAAGATGCCCATGCCACGAATCACGGGCGAAACGCCCGTGCCAGAGCTCATTCCTTTTTGAGACTCGATCTTAGAACGGCAGGATTTCGACGATCTCATACGGCAGACCGGCATATCCGCGGATGCCGGACACCAACACCCAGAACGTCATCGCCAGCACTTCGCCGATCACCAGGCCGATAAAGAACGGACTGGCGGAGCGGTAGATGCGCGAGCCGCCGTAGCGCAGGATCAACACCTTGGCGAGCCAGCCGAGAAACACGCTGACCCAGACCTGGGTGGCGTACCACGTGCCGATGAACAGCAGCGCCACCGGATGCAGCGGCCACCAGGTGAAGTTCAGGCACATGTATTGCAGAAACAGGGCGAAGAAAAAGCCGAAGAGCAGATGGCCGATTTGGTGGTAATTGCCGACGCTCATCGCGCCTTTTTGCTGTTCATAGAGCAGGGCGTTGGCGCTCCAGTTGAAGGTCTGCGTTCCCACCCAGTTATTGCCGATGGGGCTTTGCATTCCGTTGAGCGTCGCGCTGTGGTGGTATGTGAAGTAGAGATGCACGGCGCCGCAGATGACTACGGATGCGATCACCACCAGCAGCATGATGCCGCCCATCGACATTCGTTTGGACTGTGTCGTTTCTCGGTCCAGGCCGATGGCGTGCGTGGTGAAGACGGACAGGCACAGCCGGTTGCAGGAGCCGATCAGCACCGACACGATGCCGCCAAAAAAGGCCGATGCGGCGGTGTGCGTTGCGGCCGGGATCAGCCGCAGCAGGCGCAAGGTGGCGAATGAATCCGCCGCCAGCATCGGCAAGCCGGATTCGGCGATAATGCGCGTCATCACCAGCGCCATGATGAAGGCCATCGTAGTCAGAAACAGGGCGAACGGCAGCGGAACGCGAACCCAGAGCAGCCAGGCGATCATGCCCGCCAATCCCAGCACAAAAGCCCAGCCGCTGAACAGATACGACCGGTCGTCTGAATTGGCGATGCGGCCGAACATGCACTTCATCACGTGCGCCCAGTGTGCGCGGCCCAGCCAGAGGATCACCAGCGCCGTGCTGATGAACGCGCCCGTGGAATGATCCGCCGGAGCGCCGCCGGGGAACGGCGGAAAGTAAGCCGAACCGATCATGATATACAGGCCGTAGATGATCTGAAAACTCCAAATCGATAATCCGATGCGGTTGGGCATGAAGAAAGCGATGCCGACAAAAGTGAAGAAGATGCGGCTGGTTTTGAGATGCCAGGGCAGATATGTCAGCGGCTCTTCCGAAAAGAAGCGTGTCAGGTCCCATGACAATGGAATCACCGGTGCTCGGCCCGGCATATACGCGTTGAGGCCGGTGAGCATATGCAGCGCGAACACGGAGACCATGCCGATCAGAAACGCGCGGCGGGAGAAAATCGGCGGCAAGCGCTTGCCAGGCTCCGGCGCGTCGATGAATGACTGCAACACCGGCAGCAGGGGAAAGGGCAGGCGTTCATTGTCGCGCCACTGGGGAAACACCAGCACGCCCAGCGCGGCCATCATCAGCCAGAAAGGAATTAAAAAGCCGTTCCAACTGAGCAGCGGCGGCAGCCAGGCGCGCCAGGGAATGGACTCTCCCGGATTCAATTCGCCGATGAACGGATCGGCGACCGGCGTCTCTTCGCCGTAGACCAGTTTATCGGGGAATAATTTGGTCGGCGGATTCAAGGCCGCATAAGCGTCGGCCAGGCGTTTGTCCGATCTGGCGTTCACCGAGGCGTTGGCAAGGGAGTATGGCAGCATGCGCAGCAAACCGGAGCTGGGCGTGACCGATGCGGCGAGCAAAATGGCGAAAATCAGCGTGAGTTGCTTGAAATTCAGGGCCAGCGCCGGGCAGGCGAAGCGAATCAGCGGATTGATCACCAGCGCGATCACCGTGATGCAAAAGATCGACGCGACCGGCAGATAGCTGTCGGAAATATACGAATTGGCGATGATGAAATTATTGTAGGGCGTGGCCACCCAGACGAACAGCGCGCCGATCAAGCCGACAATGAGCGCAACCAACCAACGTATAAATCCCGAGCCTGTCTTCGAAACGCCAGAAGCGCCAGATGAAAACGTTGCCATAAATTGCCAGCCTGAATACAAGAAGGATGAAACCAAAGATCGTCTTTTTCGATCCACGGCCGCCGTTCGATTGGTTTTCCTACCGGCTTGATTTCGAATTGGAAAGAAGAAAAACGCCTTATGGCCGGAAAAATCTACGCCGGAACGATGGAATGGCTTTACCGCCGGTCAGGTAAAATCCGTTTTCGGGATGGCTGGAGACGCGCCGAATTTTTTGAAAATAGTTTTTGAAAAAGGCAATCAAACGCGGAAGATCCTCAGTCCTATGCGGGATATAAAACGGCTGCCGCAGGCGTCAGCCGTCGAGATAAAAGGAGATTTTGCATGACCAAGCGTTTCCCCCCAATCAATCCGAAATGTCCGCACTTCATCCATGGAGGCGACTATAATCCCGACCAGTGGCTCCGTACTCCGGAGGTGCTGGACGAGGATATGCGGCTAATGAAGCTCTCCGGCTGCAATACGATGACCGCCGGCGTTTTCTCGTGGGCGTCCTACGAGCCGAGGGAGGGCGAGTTTCATTTCGACTGGCTCGACGCGGCGATGGACAAGATCGCGAAGAACGGCGGATATGTCGTGCTGGCCACGCCCAGCGGTTCCCGGCCGGCCTGGATGAGTGAAAAGTATCCCGAGGTCTGCCGGGTCAACGCGCGTTTCGGCATGAATCGCGAACCACACCAGGGACGGCACAATCATTGCCGCACCTCGCCGGTGTACCGTGAGAAATGCAGGATCATCAACACCAAACTGGCTGAGCGTTACAAGGATCATCCGGCGCTGCTGGTCTGGCATGTGTCCAATGAATACAACGGCGGTCCATGCCATTGCGAACTTTGCCTGGAGGCGTTTCGTGAGTGGCTGAAGCGGCGCTATGACCACGATCTGGACAAGCTGAATCACGCGTGGTGGACCGCCTTCTGGGGACATTCGTTCGGCGAGTGGGAGCAGATCAATCCAGTCGATTGGAGCATCCACGGCATGATGCTGGATTGGAATCGCTTCAACACCGATCAGACCATCGACTTTTTCAAGGCGGAGTGCGAGCCGCTGCGCAGGCTGACGCCGGACATACCGATCACCACCAATCTGATGGGCTTCAGCCCGACGCTGGACTACTTCAAAATCGCGCGCGAGATGGATGTGGTCAGCTGGGACAGCTATCCGCCGTATCATGACCGTTCGGACGACTGGAAGTATGGCGCTCATGTTTCGCTGGCGCATGACCTGAATCGCTCGCTCAAGCAAAAGCCGCACATGCAGATGGAATGCTCGCCGGGCGTGCAGAACTGGAAGCCGGTGAACAAGCTGAAACGCCCCGGTCTGCACATCGTGGAAGGGCTGCAATGCATCGCGCATGGCGGCGACAGCGTGCAGTATTTCCAGTGGCGCAAGAATCGCGGCGGCATCGAGAAGTTTCACGGCGCCGTGGTTGATCATTATCCGTCGGAAAACACGCGTGTTTTCAAAGAGGTTTCGGAACTCGGCAAGATCCTGGCTTCGCTGGACGATGTCGTGGGAACCACGGTGAACGCCGAAGTGGCGATTCTCTATGATTGGGAAAACCGCTGGGCCATCGATCAGATTTCCGGTCCGCGCCGGGAAAAGAAAGACTACCAGGAAACCTGCGTCGAGCATTATCGTTCGTTCTGGAGTTCGGGCGTCTCCTGCGACGTGGTGAATGAAGACAGCGACTATTCGAAATACAAATTGCTGATCGCGCCGATGCTTTACATGGTGCGGCCGGGCTGCGCGGAGCGCATCGAGGAGTTCGTGCGCAACGGCGGCGTGTTCGTGACGACCTATCTTTCCGGGATCGCCAATGAGAGCGATCTTTGCTTCACCAATGGCTATCCTGGACCGCTGCGCGAGCTGATGGGCGTCTGGGCCGAGGAGATCGACGCGCTATACGACGAAGAAAAAGTCGAGGTGCTGGCGGCCGAGGGCAACGAAGCCGGACTCAACGGCGCGTATGCAGCGACGACGTTTTGCGACTTGGTTCATCTGGAAGGAGCGAAGGCGCTGGCGGCGTACAACAGCGAGTTTTACAAGGGCCGGCCCGCGGCGACGGTCAATCATCATGGCCAAGGCCGCGCGTATTACATCGCCAGCCGCAACGACGACCGCTTCCACGCCGATTTTTACAATACATTGATCAACGATCTGAAACTGCGGCGCGCGCTGGGATGCAAACTGCCCAATGGCGTGACGGCGCAGGTCCGCACGGACGGTCAGCGGGATTTCATCTTCATTCTCGGCTTCAACCGGGAGCCGGTGCAGATTGATTTGGGCGCGCAGAAATACCGTGACGTGGTTTCCGGCGTGGAGGTGCAGTCCACCCTCGCGCTTCCGGCTTACACGACGCGGGTTCTTGAGCCAGTGTCATAAGGCTGGAAAATTCTACGAAGGAAAGGATTCGGCGCGGTTGAGCTTTCAACCGCGCCGTATTTTTTTCACTATCACGATCATATTCGTGATAGGTGGATGCCAAACTTTTATAGACCTAACATCTTGTTTCCTTGAGAGCGTCGAGCACGACCGGCATGGATTCTTTCCAGTTTTCGGGATATTGCTCCGACACTTCGAAGGCGAGGCGCTTGCCGTCCACGCTGCCCCGCTCCGCCAGCGAGAGCACCTTTTCGCGCAGCTGCGACGGCGGAAGGGCGTAGTCGCTGACCCGGATATTGCACCAGAATAATTTATCCGGCCAGGCTGCGCGAGCCTCGGCCAAGGTCTGATCGCCTTCGTTCGGCTCCGTCAGCGATTCGATCAGGTCGATCGGCGCGCCGGCGATCAACTCCTTGCAGCACGCCGTTCGCCCGTCGTAATGCGTTCCCACGATCTTCCCGGCGCTGTGCAGGACCGGAAAGCACTCCTGATAAACCGGCAGCAGATATTGCGCATAGCGCTGAGGGCCGAGGGATTCGGCGGTGAAGTTTTCCAGGTTGGAGACGAAACGCCCCGGCGCTCCGGCGGCGATTTCCACGATCTTCCGGAATTGATCCAGCAACGCGTCGTAGAGTTCATGCACCTCGCTTTCGAGTTCGAAGAGATGCATGGAAAAATTTTCGATCCCGGCGTAATCCACCAGCATCGTCTGCAACGGCGTGCGGCCGATGGCGATCAGCACGATGCCATACGGCAGGACTTTTTCCTGCATTTCCGCAACGACCTCAAATTGCGGCGTCAGGTTCGTGTTGCGGACGATCTCCGTCATGATACGGTAATCTTCCGCGGTCTTCAGGAAGTACTTGTCATGCCATCCATTTTTCCAGGACTGCCAGATTTCGCCATGCGGCGTCTTTAGCGTCTGTCGTTTGATTTCGGCGCCGCCGGAGATTTGCTGCTCCGTGACGCTCTCCACATCGCGCATTTCGCTGCGGAAGGGGCTGACGTGCCAGACGACGCCCAGGCCGTTTTCAAACATCGCCTGCCACGCCGGATCGTTCTGCGTGTGACGCCATTCGTTTTGATAGATGGTGTACGGGATCTGATCCGGCCGTTCGCCGGCCCAGAATGCGGCAAGTCGTTCGTGAATATCCATAATGCGTCACTATGTTTTGTTCCCCGATCCAAAATCAACTAGTAAAATGACAAAATGCATGCCCCGAAGCAGCTGATTTTATTTAAGATTCCAATGTTGGATTCATTGCTTTTAGATGTGCTTAATCGAATGATCTGGATTCAGTTCCCGAATCTGGCACGAGCTTAATCTTTATTTTCGATTTGTGCTGTAAAGTCAATAATTCAAATAATTTAGTGCTGCTTGATGAGACAAAAAAATCTACTGCACCTCAATTGTGCATCGGGCGCATCTTGATCAAGCTACCAAGCGTTCGCTCCAGATTTCGTCCCAGTCGTCGTTTCTTCGCGCGAGTTCGAGCAGCAA
>JAFGJS010000029.1 GCA_016928995.1 Candidatus Sumerlaeota bacterium
AACGTTAAAAAACTGCGATTCCGGAGGCAAGAAAAACCACCTTAAAAAATCGATTTTTTGTCTAGACAGAGGGGACAAGCTCATATCGATAATCCAGGCTTGGTCGATCAAACCTGGAAACTGGATGACTGAATAAGGTAGATACCAATAACCCTCATCCGCGAAACCGGCGCCGCGCGAATCCTGAACGATGATCTGCTTCGCGGCGTCATCGTATCCCACAGCCAAAACAGCGTGCCCCGTCCCATTCGAAGGTATGCTCGCGACCGAGCCGTGGATGGGATCGTTGGTATTGATTTCACAATAGCAACGAGTGAGCCAGAAACCGAATACGATCGGCCGCTTGGCGCGTAAGGCTGAGCGCCAGTTGTTGATATCCCTGACATACAGTATGTTGCGATAGCAATAACTGCCCATGGCGGCATCGTAGATGATTCGGTTGTTCTTTGCGGCTCGATTCGCCTCGAGGGTTGGCTTGCGCATGGCATTTTCAATAGAGATTGGATATGGATGATATTCAAATGGGCAGATTCCCTTGGAAGATGCTACATTCAAACCTTTTCTAATCATCACCGAGCCCAGATCGCGTTTCGACTTTCTGGCGTGATAGTAGTGATGCAGAACAGACAGACGCTGGGTTTCGTCTTCAATTTCTTCGTTGTCCAGAATTTCAATGCATGTTGTAATTGCGCATGACACGCAACAGTGTACGTCGCTATCGCCATCCAACTGGTTCCTAATCCCAAATGGAGATGGCATCCAGTCATTCCGGGAAGAGGGCACAGGATCGAAGCCCAAGACCTGCGGTACGAATGGATAGTCCCGGCCATCGAATGTGGCGGGCTTGTAGCCTGAATTCCACCGTGCATCAACAGACATGGCTGGATTATTCCTCCTTGTTGGGATTGATGTAAACCGTCTGGCGAAGGTTGGCGCGGATCAGGATGCAAATCCCTTGACGGTTGTGAAGGTTTCCAGCAAATTGATGACTTCGTCTTCCTTGACGAATGTATCCTCGTCGGAACGAGTGATATCGGAGGCGTCACCAGCGGCATCCTCAAAAATGTGGCAATGGAAAAGCATGATGTGCCGTTCTTGTCGGATGAGTATCAGCATCGTGATTGCTTACGTCGTGATTGATAACTTTTACTTTTATCATCACTTATATAATCTCTGAATGGATTTGTTGTCAATACTAATCGAAGGTAAATTAATTAGGTGTAAATGGGAGAAAACGCATCATACTTGATTTTGTCGCATTATCGTTCTTCAAGCCTTAATGTAATACCGAACCAAAGTTCATCCTGTTCTTTCATTTCACTTGACCAAGTTTAGGTTTATGGGGACTCTTGGGCTGTGATCGGCACGCCAGTGATAATCCTGAGCGGCTGAATTTCCAGAGCAACGACGCCATAAACGATCATGTCATCCGATCCATTGAATGCATCCGCGCAGATGCAAACCGCTGCAACCGAGGACAGTTCGAGTCACAGGATCCGTACAGAAAGCATTTTTTTATTTTGCTTTCTGATGTTGTTGGGGCTTTGTGTGCTGCAGCCGTCGATTCATGGGCACGACGGCATCCTGAACACGGTCTTCCTGCGCTCGCTCTGGTTCGACCATGATCTGAACTTTACCAATGAATACGCCTATTACGACCAACTGACCGGCGGATCGTTTGAACTGGCCGAAATTCCGAGGCATCCGGATACCGGCCTGCCGATGAACTTTTACGGTGTTGGCGCCGCGTGCCTATGGGCGCCGTTCTATGCGGCCGGTCAGTGGATCAAGGAACTATTAAATCCGCAGGAGATGGCGAGTTCGTATCTGCTGCCTGGAACCGGGCCGGCCGAGGCATGGTTCATCAGCCTCGGCACATTGTTCTGGGCCACGCTGGGGCTGGCCTTGCTCTATGCCATGCTGCGGCGGCGCTTCGGACGCGGAGCGGCGCTGTTCGCCATCGCTTTGATCCTGCTGGCCTCTCCGCTCCCCTTCTATATCTACTTCCACCCGTCGATGTCGCACGGCTGCGCGTTTTTCGCCGCGGCGCTGTTGATGTATGGCTGGCACGGACGCGACGAAGGCCCTCTGGGATATTGGCGCTGGGGGCTGGTCGGCGTGGCCGGGGGACTGCTGGCGATGATCCGCTTTCAGGATGCAGCGCTGCTGCTCCTCCCGGCCTTAGGCGAATTGCAGCGGCTGATCGAATCACGCAAGGAACAATCGCCCCTTCGCCAACTCGCCGCTCAAACGCCATCATACGCACTCTGCATCGCAGCCGCATTGCTGGCCTTCCTCCCGCAGATGCTGACCTGGAAGGCGCTGCAGGGAAGTCCGTTCTCCGGACCCGCGTATTACATGTCCATCGACTCGCTCGATTTGACGCGCCCCGTGCACTTTTTTCAAATCTTCTTCAGCGCGAATCACGGCTTGCTCTACTGGCATCCCGCGCTGACGCTGGCCGTTATCGCCCTGGCGATGCAATGGCGCGTGGAGCCATTCCGCCGCCTGCCGCTCATCGCCGCGCTCATCGCCCACGCCTGGATCATCGCCTGTTGGGACCATTGGTGGGCGGGAGCCTCTTTCGGTCACCGCATGTTTATCTCGATCCTGCCGCTGCTGGCCCCGGGACTAGCCGCGCTCTACGATGCGGCCAAGCCGGCCATCCGCCGGACGCTGGTCGCGCTGCTGCTGATCGCCGCAATATGGAACGCCGGCCTGATCGTGCAATACGGAATGGCCATGATTCCACGCGAAGAACCAGTCTCCTATCGCCAGATGCTCGAAAATCAGTTCCAGCGCCTGCCGAGTTTTCTATGGACAAAAGCGGGGGGCATGCTATTGAAGAAATTGCCTGAATCGCACAACGCCGCTGATCAAACCAATGAGGTGCCATGATGAAACGCGCTTGCCTGATGCTGCTACTCCTGACCGCAGGAATCGTAACTTTGTCAACAGGTTGCAGCAAAGTGGATTATGGGATCATCTGGGATCCCGACACTTCGATCAATATCGTCCGCCCATCGTCGAGTTGGCCGGGAGAATTCGAACTCACTCCAGCGCAACAACGTCTGCTGGAGGCGCACGGGCAGCCCAGCCTGGAGCGAATCTGGTATGATCCGGCTGGCGAAGTGAAGCGGTATGTGGAAGTGCGGGACCAGCTTGATGTCAAGACACCGGCCGACTTCAAGCGTTCATGGATCTATCTGGATCTCGACAAAGAGTACGAATTCGTCAGTCCAACGAATTACATCGCCCACCCGTTGACGGATAAAATCAAAACCCTCTGCCGGTATGGCGATCCTCAGGATTTCGGCGACGGAAAATTGCAGGACGTGCCGTTCATCGAATGGGTGTATTACAATCGTGGAGAGCGTTACAAGTTTGATGAAAACGGCGCGCTGCTCATTAAGGAAACCTTTCAACCGCTGCATAACTTTATACCGTATTGATCGGAATATAGACGAGTTAGACCATGCCCCTTCATCCAGATTTTGAAGAGATATTGTTCTCGCGGGAGATCGTAGAGCAGCGCGTGCACGAACTCGGAGCCGCCATCACGAAGGACTATGCCGGGCGCAATCTGCTGCTCGTGGGAATCCTGCGAGGCGCGATGCTGTTCATGGCCGATCTGGCCCGGGCGATCGACCTGCCCCTCGAAATGGACATGATCGAGGCCAAAAGCTACAACGGAACCGAATCGACCGGGCAAGTGCGAATCACGAAAGATGTGGAGACTTCGCTGGCCGGCCGCGACGTGCTGCTGGTGGAAGACATCTACGACACCGGGCGCACCTTGCGGGAAATCGTCGCACTGATGCGCGTGCGCAATCCGAACTCCGTGGAGGTCTGCTGCCTGCTCGAAAAACCGGATCGCCGCGTGATCGAAGTCCCCGTGAAATATACCGGATTCACCATTGCGGATAAGTTCGTCGTCGGATATGGTCTCGACTATAACGAACGCTACCGGAATATCCAGGACATCGGCGTGCTCAAAAAAGAAATCTACAGCGAATAGCGGCCGGAATTTTGAACATACTCATCACAGGCTATTGCGGTTTCGTCGGGCCTTACGCGGCCCAGACATGGCTGGACAACGGGCAGCAGGTCTTCGGCTCGACCTTCCTGGACATGCGCGAACGCTGCGCCATTTTCCACGGCATCGACGCACGCGTGGAATGGCGGTCCTGCGACATCACCGATCCCGCCGCCTGCCGTGAATTGATCGCCTGGAGCCGGCCGGATCGCGTGATCCACCTCGCGGCGCAGAGCCACATCCCGACGTCGATCCAGCAACCGGAACTCACCCGCAAGATCAACGTCGAGGGCACGCGCAACCTGCTCGACGCCATCCGCGAAGTCTCTGGCGATGCTCCCCCGCGCGTGCTGCTGGCTGGTTCGGCGTTGCAATACGGAACCGTGCCGCCGGAAGCCTTGCCGGTGACGGAAGCAACGCCCCTGCATCCGGAAAATCCTTACGCCGAATCGAAAAATGAACAAGAGCGCGTCGCTTTGGACTCGGAATTGCCGGTTTATTTCGCGCGCCCGTTCAACCATTTCGGACCGGGCCAGCGCACGGGATTTGTGGCGTCGGACTTCGCCCGGCAAATCGCCCGCATCAAACTCGGCAAACAGGAGTCTGTGCTGCGCGTAGGAAACCTGGAGCCCTGGCGGGATTTCCTCGACGTACGCGACGTGATTCGCGCATACATGGATATTCTGGAGCGCGGCAAGGCTCGCACACCGTACAACATCGCATCGAACTCCGAAATCCAAATGCGGCAAATCCTCGAAATCCTGGCCGAATGCGCAGAAGTGCAGCCCAAGGTTGAAACAGATCCGCAGCTCTACCGCGAGACGAAACATCTGCATTTTCGCGGGAGTTACGAACGCCTTCACACAGACACGGGCTGGCGTCCGCAAATCCCGATCCGCCAGACCTTGCGCGACGTGCTCCAATTCTGGCTGAATGACGAAACTGACGGGGGGCGATAATGAATCCCAATTTGGAAAAAGTGCAGGTCATCGAAGACCCCTTCCGGCGCCTGGTGGCGATCATGGAGATTCTGCGCGGCCCTGGCGGCTGTCCCTGGGATCGGGAGCAGACGCATGAAACGCTGCTCCCCTACCTGATTGAAGAAGCCTACGAAGTGCAGGAGGACGTGCTCGCCGGAAAGATGGATAGCGTGAAGGGCGAGCTCGGCGACGTCGCGTTGCAAATCGTATTTCATGCCACGGTGGCCAAGGAAGCCGGCCGTTTCGACATCGACGACGTGATGAACTCCATCTGCGAAAAAATGATCCGACGGCATCCGCACATCTTCAGCGACGGCGACGCGAAAGACTCGGCGCAGGTCGTGCAAAAATGGGAGCAGATCAAGCAGCAGGAAAAAGCGGAGCGCGGCGAACAGCCCAACGAGCACGTCTCGCTGCTCGATGGCGTACCCGAATCATTGCCGGCCTTGCAGCGCGCCCAACGCCTGCAGGATCGCGCCGCCGAGGTAGGCTTTGACTGGGATGACATTGAACAGGTATGGGAAAAGGTCGAAGAGGAAATGGAGGAACTGCGGCAAGATTTCACCGCGAAGAACGAAGCGGAAACGCTGGACGAAATCGGCGATCTCATCTTCGCCCTGGTGAACCTTGCGCGCTTCAAGGGAGTCTGGGCCGAAATGCTGGCCGGCAAAACCTGCCAGAAATTCATCTCACGCTTCCAGTACATCGAGGAATACGCGCGCAAGCATCATCGCCACTTGAATGAAATGAGCCTCGAAGAGATGGACGCCATCTGGGAAAAAGCGAAAAGCAAGGAACAGCCTTAATCAGCCTTCAGCGGCGGAAGAAGGCTGAGGACGCCGGCTTTCGCAATAAAAGACATAGAACGTATAAATGATCATGCAAAGCAACGCGCCCAAAAAATACAGCAGGCGCAACAATATCGAAAGGCTCAGCAGCGAAGCAAACGCCAGCACAGCGCAAAGCAGGTAAGTGCCAAGGCAAATCGCCAGCACACGCATATGGCTCATCCCGCAGATCATCAATCGCTGATAAAGATGCTCCCGGTGCGCCTGCAGCACGTTCTTCCCCTCGCGCAGCCGTTTGATCAAGGTATAAGTCACATCATAAGTGAACGGCAGCGTCAGCGTGATGAAGATCAGCAACGGCAGCCGCCCCACGACCAGGCTGTCGCTGAACGCCAAAGCCTCGAACGCAATGATGAATCCCAAAAAATGACTGCCGCAGTCGCCCATGAAGATCTTCGCCTTTGGGCGCAGGTTAAAGAAGAGGAAACCGCCGATTGAGCCGATGAGCAGCAATTGGCACAATCCAAAATGCGATTTTAAATACTGGGGGAATAATTCCCGAAGCAGAACATTGTCGAAATACTCACGGATGTCATGGCCGATCAAATAGTCCCGAAACGGAATATTATAGATGATCAGCAGAACGCTCGACAGCGCAAAGGCGCTGAATACGCCCGCCTTTCCATTCATGCCATCCATGAAGTTGAACGCGTTGACAAAGCACACAATCCAGCAGAAAGCGATCGCCCAAAAAAGCAATCGTGAATAAGCCAATTCAAAATAGACTTTATCCCGCAGCCAAACCAATGCGATGATCGCTCCACAAAATTGCCCGATAAACTTGGGAATCGGCTTCAAGTTTTTCAGATCATCCCATAACCCTACGATATAAAAGACAACGCCGCCGCATGCCGCCGCGATGATAAATTCGGGGCCGCGTTGCAGCATCAAAAGATAAATTTCAATCGTGCTCATCGCCGCCAGAGCATCCGGCGATGTTGAGGACTCAGGTGAGATCCAATAAGAATATCCAAACCATGCCAGCGCCATGAGAGGAAGCGAAGCGATGCCGATGCCGCCGATGCGCGGCGTGGGAATGGTATGCGAGGAGCGATGATCCGGATGCGCCTTCAGGTCGAAATGATTCGCCACATGAATGCTAATCCACGTCAGCGCCAGCGATGCCGCGAAGCCGATCAGAAGAACCATCACGGGATGTTGAAGCCAGTTCATGCCGCCATCCGTCGCGCAAATTAAGCGTCAATGCAGCATGATTAGCAGTTCAAGTATAGGCTGTCCAGTCCGTTGTGCCGATCTCATCGGCTAATCACAATGCGCAATTGATCATTGCCAATTGCGCATTGCGAATTGTCAGGGAGGGCAACATCCTCATTCATCCCGATCATCGTCTCCGGATTCGGAATCGCGGAAGCGGTCGCTGAAGAGTGATTGCTTTGAATTTGGAACGCTCGGCGTCTCCTGCTCGCGATGTTCAATGTGCACATCAATACGCCCTTCCCGCGGTCGATCCCAATTGTCGTCATCGTGATAGCTCGCCTGCGGACCTCGACGACGAGCGGCGTAATTCACCCTGACCTCGTAAATCTTCGCCTTGTCATTCAGGATTTCAATAATCAGGCGTCCATCGCAATACTGCGCATCGCCGTGGTTGACGCGAAACTTCGTCCAGTGCGTGTCCTTATGAATGTCCGCGGCGGGCCAGCCAAAACGGTCGGTCTCATCGCCCACCGGCTCCAGCGCGTCATCCGCGCGCGTTCTGTTCAAATACACGCGGCCATACGCTCGATGATCGCCTGGATCGTCGTTCCAGCGCACCTCGACCGACTCGACGTAGCCGCGATCGATTCCCAGCGAAAGCGTCGGATCCTGATACGGACGTATCGTGCGATCCACGGAATACCGGCGCGAATAAGGCTTTACGCCATCTGGTTCATGCGCGACTGGAGGCTCCGGCCGACTGGGACGATTGGCGTATTCCACGCGAAAGCGATAGACCCATGCATCGTCATCGACGATCTGCAGATAAAGCCGCCCGTCGCAATAAATCGGCGTTTCAGCGTTAAACTCCGACCAATTCCCCTTCTTGCTAATGTCCGCGGCGCCCTGCCCATGCTGCTTGGCATCGGGTTTCTCTGGACGCAGCATGTTTTCATTGCGTGGTGAGTTCACATACACACGACCGCCAGCTTCGTTGTGGTCGCCGATGCGATCATGCCAATAAACCTTCACGCTACGGATATATCCTCGCTGCACCTTGAATTCATGATCGCGCGTACTATCGGACAATTTGCGGTTCACCTGATAATCGCGAATCTCCCCTTTTTCAAACGGCCCCTTGTACGGACGATCCGGCTCATCAGTCTCGAAATGATGCGAAGGGCCGTAATCAGGCTCCACTACAATGCTGCGTCCTTGGGATTTGGCTTGTTCGCTCGCCTCGTTTGTCTTATCGGACGCTTTCGACTTCACAGGTTCGGCGTGAGATGGCATCTGCGCGCTCGCCAATGCCGCGCAAGCCACAAGAATGCTCAGTGTATGTTTCCACATGGCTGGATTCTCCTTTTCATCATCGCATTCCGCTGAAGAGCGCCTGTCGCTTAATGAGAGTTCTGATCGGTTGTGATGTTACAATACGGCGGCTCTTTATTTCACATGCGTCAATTAACCTAACCCCAAAAACCGCGCCAACGCAATGATATTCCCCGTGTGTTTCGGATGATAGGCGCAAAGTGCTTGCCAATTACGCCCCTCCCTGTCAGATTGACCACATTCAACTCATCAATGTAGAACGCTATGGACACGCAAAACAAAACGCCCGTCTCGGTGCAACGCTGTCACACCTATCGCCCGCCGGACCTGGATTCCGCGCTGGAACGGCTGCTCGCGCCGCTGGGCGGCATCGAGGCCTACGTGCAACCCGGACAGCGCGTGCTGCTCAAGCCCAACTGGGTCGCCGCCCGTCCGGTCGAATACGCCTGCAACACCCACCCGGAACTGCTCAAAGCCGTGACGCGACTCGTGCGCCGCGCCGGAGGCGAGGCCATGATCGGCGACAGCCCCGGCATCGGCAGCGTACAGAAGGTCGCGGAGAAACTTAGCTTGCTCGACTGGCTGCGAACGGAGAACGTGCCGCTGATCGAGTTCAACGCCGCCGTCGCACGCGAATCAACGCACGGCCACTGCCAGCTCAAGCTCGCCAACGAAGCACTCGACGCGGATGTGCTGATCAACCTGCCCAAGCTCAAAACACACCAGCAGCTCGTGATGACCGGCGCGGTGAAAAACCTGTTCGGCTGCGTGAAAGGCCGTCACAAGGCCTGGCTGCATTACGCCATGGGCCATCGCGAGGACGACTTCGCCGCCATGCTGATCGACAACATGCTCGCGCTCAAGCCCGCCCTGACCATCATGGACGGCGTCACCGGCCTCCAGCGCGGCGGGCCGATCAACGGCGAACCGGTCGAGCTGGGCCTGCTGCTGGCCGGCACGGACTGCGTCGCCATTGATCGCGTGATGTACGAAATTTGCGGCGTGGATCCGCAACTCGTCTTCGTCCATCGCGCCGCCGAACGCATCGGCGCGGGTGTGCATCAACTGGAACAGATCGACATCCTCGGCGAGCCGCTCAGCGGCATCGGCCTCCCGCCGATCATCCTGCCGCCGGTGCTGATTCCCATCTCCTTCTCCCTGCGACACATCCTGCGCGGCCTCTGGCGCCAATTCCGCCATTTCTGGCTGCATATATAAAGGAACTTCTAATATTCAACGCAAAGAAGCAAAGGCGCAAAGAACCGAAATTTTATCTAATGTAAATGCAATGATTGAACTCTTTGTGCGCTCTGAGCCTTCGTGTGAGAATTTCAATGATTAAAGGTAGCCATAAGGGCATCACTCGCTCTGTTGATAATCCCTCTCGTACTCGTACTCGATTTTATCTCTATCGCGCCCGTTTGGAAATCACATTCATTCTCATCCTCGTTCTCGAACAAATCGTGATACTCGATAACGTCTTTAATGCGGAGGTTAACTCCAGAAACTCAGCAAACATTTTTTGGCGTTGATCGACGTTGCTCGAGCGCAGCAATTTCGCTTGAGCGTTTAAGGAGCAGGAAGTTTGCGGCATCATGTTCTCCTGGTCTGATCATACATATTTGGGCTTAACTTAGTGCCATTCTTGTGTGTTTTAATGCATAAGATCGTTTGAAAGGCAGATCCTCCCGCGGGTAAATTTGTGGGTGTTTTCGCCAAAACACACAGCTCACCCACAGGAGGATGGTCCAATGAATATTGGAACTCAATATTACTCAATCGGCATGGATGTCCACAAGAAGATTCTTTACTTCCGATAAAACGCTATCAGTTAATCCATCAGGAATTCTATTGCGACCATTGATCGAGATTTTAACCTTGTCACCAATATTATTGACTCCTCTTACTGCGTCTTCCCCTGCTTGTCCTACTCTTACAGGACCAGCCCCACCATGGACAGGTGGACTTGCCCCTCCACTAACAGAAGGACTTGAAGCCTTAAATAAGCCCCCCATTTTTGCGACTTTGAGCGCCCCAAACACAAATCCGGCGGCTTCCAGCACATCTCCCCCAACCTGGAACGCCGTCGTGTACCACGGCTGGATGTCGTAATTCACCGAAGCATACGCCGTCTGCTGGCCGATGCTCAGCGGTGAAGTGCCCACGGAAATCATGCCGAAGGCGATATGCCCAAACCAGTTCTCTGGTAAGGCATGGCCCCACCAGTCTAACACAAAATCGCGCAGCTCGCCTGCTGTGCCTAAACCGAAAAACCATTCGCCTGACGGCCCCCAGCCCAGGGGATCGCCAAAATTGATCGGATCGCCGTTGCAGTATTCGTACCAATTCAATCCGCCGTTGAAACCGACAGGATCCGCAC
>JAFGJS010000002.1 GCA_016928995.1 Candidatus Sumerlaeota bacterium
ATCTTCCTTCATTACATGAAACACCGCCGGTTTTTCCTATTTTCCAGCGGCGACATAAGGATCAAAGGCAAAGCCGGCGATTTCGCCCCGGCGTCGCGACGACACGTTATTCTGGTTATACACGATGGCGACTTGAATCGGATCCATTCCCGCTCCGATGTCGAAGATAAAATAAGTCAATGCGTCCTTCACTCCAGAGCCTTGATTCACAATATTCGCGCTCCCCGCGCTCCCCGCATTCACCGTGACGTTCCAAGTGTTCGGGCCATCAGCGCCGTCATTCATGATCAACGTCAGCCGAAAAGGCTGAGCATCAGCGCGTCCGATGATAAAAACCGGATCGAGCGTCGTATCGTACGGCTCGCCCATCAAATATGCCCCGACTTTTACCAGTTGATGGGGCGGATCCGGCAATTGCATTTTTGCATACCAGCTCTTGCCCCCCGGAAAGTTCCCGCCGGACCAGTGTCCAAGAGCTGGCGTCGAGGTTGAGATGGCGCCGATATACGCAGGACGCTGCTCGACGTTGTACTGACTTTCGCCGCCCCAATTGACATCAAAAGTATCCAGCCACACGCCATCCTGCGCCTTCATGCGCCAGATGATATATCCATCCGTGCCATACTCGCCGTCCGCTTCAAGCTCCGCCTTGGTGCGCCAATAACTATTCGTCATGGCGTCGGTCGGTCTGGCTATGACCGACGACGCGGATGTGCTGCCGCCACTTCGAACGCTCGCCGCAGAAACGCCCCTGGCCAACGCGGCAATATAATCACCCGGCAAAGCGGAATCGTAAATACGTAAATCGTCGATCCGGCCTTTAAATAATGGATCCATGCGCCATTGGCTCTTGCCCAGGCAGTTTTTTGCGGGATTGATATCGGAAGGCTTCAACGTTATCGAATCAGAAACAACGAGAGCTCCGTTGATGTAAATCGCGCCCGTGACGCCATTGAGCGTCACCGCAACATGCGTCCATTGCCCGACGGCAAGCGGAGATGTCTCCAGCATTTGATGATCTTTGCCCTTGCAGATGCCGAAACGACAAGTCTCATTTCCGGTACGAGGGGTCATATACATGTATTCATCGGCGTTGTTGCCGAAGTCGAAGATATTTTGCCAGGGCGCTCCGCCATCCCAATAGATCCATGCGGCGATCGTGAGATTTTCAGCGTTAACCACGCCTGAAGGAAGCACGATATAATCTCCTGCGCCGTTGAAGCGAATCGCCCCGCCGATCTGGCCATCGACAAAGGAGGCGCTGCCGATAATCTTGCCATCCTTCGCCCCCACATTATCCCTCGTATTGTCGTCAAAGGCATAATGCGCGATAAGTTGCGGATTCTTTACTGGTTCGCCGCAACCAAGCAATAAGGCCAAAAGCAGCGCTGTGTAGATGTATCGTCTTGAAATCTTTCCCTGAAGCAGCACTTTCATATTCACTCCGGCGTTATCGTACTTGTTCAACCAGCAAATCCGCATGAATCGACTTGAAGCATCAACTCGATCCTCGGCATGATTTCATGCCGGCAGCTTGGATTTTATCATCATCGCCTCTTACAAGTGAACATTTTTTTTATGCTTTTGTCAAACCTATTGATTGCACAAATATACATATCGAGCTCTTTTTCGCGGTGAAACGCCCCTGCCGCTGCAAGCAAGGGATCCAGCCTGAATTGCACTACGCCCATCTCGACTCAATACCATACCTTATCTTGCTCTTGCTCCTGCTCCTGCTCCTGCGCTTGATCTTGCTCCAATTATCCGCCGTGCAGCCCGAAATATTCTTCAACGCAGTGTAGATCTTTGAATCCAATTTCAGATACCGGATAAAGGAATTCGATCGCGAGCAAGAGCAAAAGCAGGAGCAAGAAGCGCATCATCCAGATAAACGTGAGATGCCCCAATTGCCTGGAGTTGATGAGATATTCATTGACTTTCCCGGCGTAGACGGCAGATTTGCAGTTTTATTCCGTTTGGAGTTGACGCACATTTTTAACTACCTGCGCCGGGGAAGGATGCGCTATGTCGAACAGTGACATGCCTGCGGGCAAAACAAATTTCATCCGCCAGATCATCGACGAGGATCTGCGCACGAATAAATGGGATGGCCGCGTAATGACGCGCTTTCCCCCGGAACCGAACGGCTACCTGCATATCGGCCATGCCAAGTCGATCTGCCTGAATTTCGGCATCGCCCGCGACTACAAAGGCATATGCCACCTGCGCTTCGACGACACCAATCCGTGCAAGGAAGAGCAGGAGTACGTCGATTCGATCAAGGAAGACATCCGCTGGCTGGGTTTCGACTGGGGCGAACATGAGTATTTCGCCTCGGATTACTTTGACCAGCTCTACGAATGGGCGCTGCAGATGATCCGCAACGGCCAGGCCTTCGTTTGCGACCTGTCGGCGGAGGAAATCCGTCAGACGCGCGGTACGCTCAAAGAGCCGGGCCAGCCCAGCCCCTATCGCGACCGGAGCGTAGAGGAGAATCTGGACCTGTTCCAGCGGATGAAAGACGGCGAATTCCCCGATGGTTCGCGCACGCTGCGGGCCAAATGCGACATGGCTTCGCCGAACCTGAATCTGCGCGATCCGGTGATGTACCGCATTCTGCATGCGCATCATCATCGTTCGGGCGACAAGTGGTGCATCTATCCGATGTACGACTTCACCCACGGCCAGTCGGACAGCATCGAGCGCATCACCCATTCGATCTGCACGCTGGAGTTCGAGGATCATCGTCCGCTCTACGATTGGTATTGCGATACGCTGGGCATCTATCATCCCCAGCAGATCGAATTCGCGCGCCTGAACCTGACCTACACCGTGATGAGCAAGCGCCGTCTGCTGGAGCTCGTGCGCGATAGGCACGTGAACGGCTGGGACGATCCGCGCATGCCCACGATCAGCGGATTACGCCGCCGGGGCTATACGCCCGAGTCGATCCGGGATTTCTGCGACCGCATCGGCGTAGCCAAGGCTGACAACACCGTCGAAATCCAAATGCTGGAGCACTGCCTGCGCGAGCATCTGAACAAGGTGGCGCCGCGCTACATGGCCGTGCTCAACCCGCTCAAGGTCGTGTTGACCAATTATCCTGACGATCAAACCGAGACGTTGGAAGCGGTGAATAATCCGGAGCGGCCGGAGGATGGCACGCGCGAAGTTCCTTTTTCCAAGGTGCTCTATATCGAACGCGAGGATTTCATGGAAGATCCGCCGAAAAAATTCTTTCGGCTTTCTCCCGGCGCCGAGGTGCGCCTGCGCTACGCCTACTTCATCAAATGCGAAGAAGTCATCAAGGACGCTGACGGCGAAATCGTGGAACTGCGCTGCACGTACGATCCGGCCACGCGCGGCGGCGATGCGCCCGACGGCCGCAAGGTCAAGGCCACGCTGCACTGGGTCAGCGCGGCGCACGCCGTGGACGCAGAGGCGCGGCTTTACGACCACCTGTTCGTCAAAGAGAATCCCGGCGCCGTGGAAGATGGACAGACTTGGATCGACAATCTCAATCCCGATTCGCTGAAGGTTGTGAGCGGCGTCAAACTGGAGCCTGAACTGGCCAAAGTGGCGGCAGGCGCCCATGTGCAGTTTGAGCGCCTCGGTTATTTCTGCGCCGACGCCAAGGACCACGCGCCCGGCAAGCCGGTCTTCAACCGCGCCGTCACGCTCCGCGACGCTTGGGCTAAAATTCAGCAGAAGTAGCGCTTTGAAAGGGCATGATGGTCGATAAAAGCGCTGAACGCATCCGTGAAATGTTCAATAGCCTGGCGCCGTGCTACGACAGGATGAACCGCCTGATGACGTTTCGGCAAGACCAGCGCTGGCGGCGCAGGCTCGTGCGCATGGCGCTGACCGGCGCACCGCGACCGGCTTGCATCCTCGACCTGTGCGCCGGAACCGGCGATCTGGCGCTGGGCTTCGCGGCTGTGGCTCGGACGAATGATTCGATCATCGCTGTTGATTTTGCCGAAGCGCTGCTTGAACGCGCGCGCGAAAAGGCGAAGGTCTTGCGCAACGGCGCCGTGCGCCCTGAATGCATCCGCGCCGATGCGCTGAACATGCCGTTCGACGATGCCTCGTTCGATATCGTCAGCGTTGGTTTCGGCGTGCGTAACTTTGAAGACCTGGAACGCGGTCTGCGCGAGATTCATCGCGTACTGCGCCCCGGCGGCAGGCTGTACGTGCTCGAAACCAGCCATTGCGAGATCCCGATCCTCCGCTACGCCGTCGAGTTCTACACACGCCGCGTGATCCCCGCCATCGGCCGGATGATCAGCGGCACGCAGGCTTACGGTTATCTGCGTGACTCCGCCGGAGCGTTCCCGGATCGCCGCGAATTCAGCCGGATCCTGGAGCAATGCGGATTCGCCAACGTGCGCGCCGTTTCGCTCTCGTTCGGCGCGGCCGCGATTCACATCGGAGAGGCAGGAAGTCATGACCAATAATCCCAACAGCGAGAAAGCCCCGATCGTCGTCGGCGTCACCGGCGCCAGCGGCGTGATCTACGCCCGCGAATTCATCCGCGAGCTCGCGCGGCAGCGCGTCGAAACGCACCTGATCGTCAGCGATCACGCCCGCACTGTGGCCGCGGCCGAACTCGGTGTGAGCGGCGAATTCGAGCAATGGCTCAGTCTAAACGAATCCGTGCACGCATGCGTCCGCTTGCAACGCTTCGACGACGTGGCCGCGAGCTGCGCCAGCGGCACGTTCCGCATTCGCGGTATGGCGATCCTCCCCTGCTCGATGAACACGCTGGGCGCGCTGGCGCACGGAATCGCGGACAACCTGATCACGCGCGCCGCCGACGTGTGCTTGAAGGAAAGACGCAAGCTCGTCGTATGCCCGCGCGAAACGCCGCTCAGCCTGATCCACCTGCGCAACATGGCCGCGCTCGCTGAAGCCGGCGCCACGATCATGCCCTGTATGCCCGGCTTCTACCACGCCCCGGAAACCATCGACGACCTGCTCCAGCTCTTCACCATGAAACTCTGCGACCAGTTTGATCTGCCATGCTCTTTCTCGCATCGGTGGTTAAAATAATAAACTTTATTTCGGGGATAAATTATGTATAAGTATTATTTAATCATCGCATTCATAGCATTAATTTTCACTTCATGCAGAAAAAAAAGCGATAAATATATTTTTTCTTTGTATTATGAATGTAAGCCAATAGTTGTTTCTCTCGAGAATTATAAGTCATTACATAAGAAATATCCCGAATCACTAGACGAATTATCCCAAAATTTCACACGTCCAAGTATTGGTAGCATATGGCGCTATTGTAAACCGCATAAAGATTGCATGGAATATGAAATAAAGGTATTTATACGACGCAATGGACTCGGCGATGAATTTTGGTTCTTATAATTGTCCCCAAAAACTGGACAGCCATTAAGGTGGATTTTTCTCCGGTTTTCGTTCGAAAATTCAGAGGAACGAAAAGGAGAG